>JANYHQ010000333.1 GCA_025358985.1 Acidimicrobiales bacterium | reverse complement strand
CTGGTGCCGGGAGGTTGTTTCGGTCGATTTTGGCGTTCGGAGTTCGGGGAAGCTCGTCCATCATCACGAACACCGAAGGAATCATGAAGTCAGGGAGTTGCTCTCGTAGCGCAGACCGCAATTCGGTCTCCAGATCAGTAGCGACGGACTCCGGCGGCGTCGATTGGATCGTGGCGCGCCCATTGGCCTGGGGCCGATTGGTATACAACGACCATGCCTTGGGCACAGGGGGCGGGCGCATACGAAATGGGGGAGCGTGTAGTGGCCGCAGGAGTACGTCGAACCGGTCTGGTCCCGTGGTTGACCAGGTTGCCTCCGCCACGTAACGACCGTCGGCTTGCACGGCTGCGATCACCGTATCCGGGTGTAGTGCGGCCAACTCGGCACGCTCGGCACGCTCGAAATCTAGTGCCAGGCGTCCTTCGGCCACCGTTTGTACCACCTCAGGCTGAGCTAGCAGCTGCACCAAACGGGCGTGTGGCACGATGCGCGCATTGAGCAGTCCACGGATTCGCGTCACCGTCGGTTCCCCAACGATGGCATCAAGTACGTGGTCCATGTCGTAGGTCTCGCCGTTGAGTACCCGCTCGGTGACAGCGTGGTTGTATGAGGCGTCTGCCTGCTCGGCGTCGTGGGCTCGGCGCAGCACCACGTCGTAGCGGAAACAGGTCAGCTCGTTGTCGACCGGTCCCGATTTGAGCAGCACCTGTATGGAGTCGCCCTCCGACCCCACTGAAGGCAACGCCGCAAACAACTCTGGGTCCACAACGAGTTCGGTGTCGGCTCCCACTCGTTTGGTGGCCCGGTGACCCAACTCGGTCCAAGCCAACTCAGCCGGTGAGCGTTCGAGCTCGACCCCGGCAGCGAACATCGGGAGGTGCGCCAGGCTCCGCAGGTCGCCCACGAACAGCGCGCCACCTGGACTGAGGAGCGCCCGTGCCTGTGTGACCACATCGATGAGATAGTCGGCATCAGGGAAATACTGGGCCACCGAATTGATGATGATGGTGTCGAAGGTGGAGCTCACCAGTTCAGTGAGTTCGTGGGCTTGACCGTGGACCAGCAACACTTGGGGCATGGGGTTGAGGGTCAGGCGATCGGTGATCCGGTCCAATGCGCTGGCGGCGGCATCGAGCCCCACGTAGAGATCACACGTTGGTGCCACCCGGTACAACAACAGGCCAGTACCACAACCAATTTCGAGCACCCGACTGGGCGACAGAGCCATGATCCTGGCAACCGTGTGATCAACCCAAGCGCGCATATCACTCAGGGGAATCGGTTGCCCTGTATAGCTGCTGTTCCATCCGGCAACATCAAACGTGGCATCAATGGCGTTGGCGCGTTGGTATGTGTCGTCCCATATGCGTCCCCAATCGTCAGCAACGGTAGATGAGGCAACAGAGGATGAGGCCGCGACGCGGGGCACCACATAGGCCACCAGGTGGGGCTCCGCCGGACTGTCGGTGCGGGCTATGACAACGGTTTCGGCCACATCGGGGTGGCGGCCGATGGCAGCTTCGATCTCTCCGAGCTCGATGCGATAACCCCTGATCTTGACCTGATTGTCGAGTCTGCCGCTGAACTCGATCTCGCCGTTGGGCAGGATGCGGGCGAGGTCGCCGGTGCGGTACAGACGACCTGGCGCGAAGGGCAGGTTCACGAATCGCTCGTTCGTGAGGTCGGGCCGGTCGAGGTAGCCGCGCACCACACCAGCGCCCCCGATGAGTAGCTCTCCAGCCACCCCGATGGGCAATGGCCGCAAGTGTCGATCAACTATGTGTACCTGGGTGTTGGCCACCGGGCGACCAATGGTGATGGGCGCACCCGCCTCGTGGATACGCGACACGGTGGACCATATGGTGGTCTCGGTGGGCCCGTACATGTTGAGCAGAACACCGCTGAGCGCCGGCAGAACGCGGTCGACAACGGCGTCCGGCAACGCCTCTCCGCCGAGGAGCAACATGTTCAATGAGGCCAGCGCATCCAGACCTTCGGGGGTGGCAGCAATGACCTGGGCCAGCGACGGTGTCCCCTGTAGATGGGTCACACCGTGACGGGCCACCTGCGACACCAATGCGTAATCGGAGCCATCAGGGGGTTCGACCACGTAGTGGCGACGTAGCCGGTCCAGATGGCCAAGGCCGTCGAGCACCGTGTCGGTATCGAGCCCGAAATCGATGAGGCAGGCAATCTCGTCCACCCCGAGGTCGCTCAAACCATCGACCATGGCCACGCAATCATCAGGGGCGCCGAACAGCCCAGCACTGTGGAGATATCGCTCAAATGCGTGCTCCATCATGGCGTTCATGTCGTCGTCAGAGAGATCGTCAAGACCTCGCTCCTGAGTGGTGCCTCCACCGCCCGAGGCGGGTTTGGCGAAGCTGGTCTGTTCCCAGCGGACCCGACTGATGAGATCGGTCGACGTACGGAGATAGTCGAGCAAAGGCTTGCGCACCACGGAGTGCACCTGCTCGGTGACCGCACCCACGAATGTATGCAGCATCAGGGTCACCGACCCCTGCCCACTATGGCCAGCCGAACGATACGCGTCTCGATACACGGCGATGTTCCCAGCCAGGTCGTTTCGGTCCATCACCAGCAGGTTGGTGAGGATGTTGGCTCCCAAGCGGCCGGCCATGGCAAAGGTTTCCGGACTTCCACCTGCGGTGATCCAGATCGGTGGGTCTGCTTGGATCGGAGGCGGGTAGATGCCTACTGAAATGTGCCGGCCGTCCCCGCTGCGTGCAGTCACGGTGCCGCCGCGCCACAGGGTCTGAATGGTGTCGATGCCCTCGGCCATCAACCGACGGCGATCGGCGAAGTTGTCCGGTGACAGCGCGAAGTCGTCGGCGTGCCAACCCGACGCAAACGACAGGCCAACTCTGCCGTTCGAGAGGTTGTCCACCACGGACCAGTCCTCGGCACATTGGATGGGGTTGTGTAACGGCAGCACCACACTGCCAGCGCGGATGGCGATGCGCGAGGTGACCATGGCCACGGCGGCACTGGTGAGAGCAGGGTTGGGATACAGCCCACCGAACGGATGGAAATGACGCTCGGGTGTCCACACCGCCGCAAAGTCGTGCCCATCGGCAAAGCGAGCCCCCTCGATCAGAAGTCGATAGCGATCGTTCGGCGCGGAGGATGCATCGGCGGCGAAGTAGAAGAGGCTGAAAGACATTGGGCGCGTGACGGATTCGGTGGTTGGCGTTGTGCCGGCCAGGGTTCTCTCGTCCTGTTGCAGCACCACCGTGAAGCCCCGAGTGAGTGTCCAGAAAAGTTCAAGTACGGAAATGTCGAATGAGATGCTGGTGACGGCCAGCCATGTTCCAGGTGGCTGGCTGCTGTCATGGCCCAGCGCATCGTCCATGGCGGTGAAGAAGTTGACCACGTTGCGATGTTCCACCATCACGCCCTTGGGTCGGCCGGTGGAGCCCGATGTGAAGATCACATACGCCAGATGCTCACTGTTGAGACCCGCGACGATGGGCGGTGAATGCACGGTGTGGATGGGGTCGGAGCTGTCCAACACCACCACATGGGGAACGCTGGTGGGTAGCGATCCACGCAGCCGCTTCTGCGTGAGCACCACGCTGACATGTGCATCCTCGAGCATCATGGCAATACGGGCATGAGGGTATTTGGGATCCATCGGCACGTACGCGCCGCCCGCCTTGAGCACCCCGAGGAGTCCAATCATCATCTCCACCGATCGCTCCACGAACACCCCAACCAGCACGTCGGGACCCACGCCCAGGGTCGTGAGTTGCGCCGCTACCGAGTCGGCGCGTGTTTTGAGCTCGCGGTACGTGATTTGCGCCTCACGAAACACCAGTGCGATGGCATCCGGGGTGCGCTCCACTTGCGCTTCGAACAACTCATGAATACATGACTGAGCGGGGTATTCACTACGGGTGCTGTTCCACGCCGCCAACAGGCCGCGCTCACCGGCCGACACCGACACCAGTTGGTTCAGCGGTAGATCGGGAGTTGCCACCACCGCTTCGAGGATCTCCACGAACAACTGGCGTACTCGCTCGATTGACGCGTCATCGAAGCGGCTGCGGTCGAAGGAGAGTTTGAAATGAGTTGATGGATCGAGATAGGCGAGGAGCGTCAATGCGAAGTTCGTTTGGTCGTGCAGGTCGAACTGGCGCGTCGCAAAGGCATCACCAACGCGCTTCAAACGAGTGCCCTGGTGAAGCTCGTTGATCACCACGATGGTGTCGAACAGCCCCGCCCCATGCGAGTGGACGGCGGCTTGGACGTCGGTAAGCGGCGTGTGCTCATAAGCACGCTTAGCAACCTGCTGCGCCCGTACGGTGCTGAGCAACTCGCGCACGCTGAGTGTGGGCTCGAGCGACACCCGCACCGGAGTGGTGTTGATCAACAAGCCCATCATCGTTTCGCTGCCCGCGAGTCCGGAGCGCCGACAACCGCGGGTGCTGCCAAACACGACGTCGGAGGATCCCGAGAACGACGACAACACCAACGCCCAAACCGCTTCCACCACCGCTGGTGCTCCGTTGCCCAATTCGGTTCCCAAGGCGTGCAGAGCCCGACTGATGTCCTCGCTGAGGGCGAACCGCAGCGCCCCGTAGGTGGCCGTGGGTGGACCTGGTCGCTCGAGCGCATCAAGGCGGGTAGGACCCTCAATCCCGGCGAGCAACTGCTGGAAGTACTGCTTCGCAGCCTCCCGGTTGTCCCGTAGATGCTCTTGCAGCCACCCGATGTGATCTCGGTACGGGCGTCGCTCCTCGAATGTGGGGACTGTGCCGCCCCGCAATGCGTCGTAGCACTGGAACAGCTCCTGTATGCACCACACCACGCTGGTGTCGAGCAGTGCATGGTGATACGTCAGCACCAACCGTGATCGGTCATCGTCGAGGCGGAACAGGGTGATTCGCCATAGTGGGGCGCAATCGAGCTCGAACCCGGCGATTCGATCGCCTTCAAGGTATTCGGCGAATAGCTGCGATTGGTCGGCACCAGACATCGGGCGCAGATCCACGATCCGCAGCGGCGATTCCACGCCAGACAGCACGTCTTGGACGGGTTCGTCCAGCCCGATCCATCGGAATTGGGTCCGCAGAATGGCGTGGCGGGCGACAACTTGGCGCCAGGCCTGCTCCAGGGTGGGGGTATCGATGGGCTCATCAAGCTCGCCCACCATTTGCTCGATGTCCACCCCTACCGTGGCGGCATGGAGACTATGAAAGATCATTCCCTGCTGTAGTGGAGACAATTGGTAGGAATCGACGACAGTTGTTGTCTCCATCAGCCGAAGATATCAGCGATCATGGAACAGACCCCGGCGGTGAAGGAGAGTCATGAATGAGGAGTTGGAGGGCCAGATTGCCGTCATTGGTATGTCTGGGCGCTTTCCCGGGGCAGCCACGCTTGACGCGTTCTGGGCCAACTTACGTTCAGGGGTCGAGTCGATCCGTACCCTCACCGAGGAGGAACTCCTCGGCGCCGGGGAGTCACGGGCGATGTTGGACGATCCCGCCTATGTCAGGGCGGGTGCCCCGCTGGCGGATGTGGATCAGTTCGATGCGGCATTTTTTGGTCTGAGCCCTCGTGATGCGGCCGTGTTCGACCCCCAACACCGGCTCTTCCTTGAATGCGCGTGGGAGGCCTTCGAGCATGCAGGTTACGTGGGTGACCGGGTCGAGGGCCAAGTGGGTGTGTTTGCCTCGTGTGGCCTCAGCGAGTACATGTTCAAGAATGTGCTCGCCAATCGGCAGGTGACCCGTTCGGTGGGTGAGTGGCTCATTCGCCATACCGGCAACGACACCAACTTTTTGGCCACGAGAGTCTCGTACGAGCTGAACCTGCGCGGCCCCAGCATGAATGTGCAGACGGCGTGCAGCTCCACGCTGGTGGCCATTCATCTCGCTTGTCAGAGTCTCTTGAGCGGAGAATGCGACATGGCCCTGGCGGGCGGAGCGGTGGTGTCACCGAATCAGCTGCGTGGGTACCTCTACAAAGAAGGGGAGATCCTCTCGCCGGACGGTCACTGTAAGCCCTTTGATGCGACGGCCGCCGGAACGGTCATCTCCAGCGCCGCCGGGGCGGTATTGCTGAAGCCAATGGCGGCGGCGATGGCCGACGGAGACACGGTGCTCGCCGTCATCCGCGGCTCGGCCGTCAACAATGACGGCCACGACAAGGTTGGCTACTTGGCGCCCAGTGTCAGCGGTCAAGCCCGTGTGGTGGCCGAAGCTCTGGCGGTGGCCGGGGTGGACGCCCGCAATGTGTCCTACGTGGAGGCCCACGGCACGGGCACCCTCATTGGTGACCCCATCGAAGTGGCGGGGCTGGTGGAGGCATATCGTCAGTTCACTGACGATGTTGGATTCTGCGCAATTGGCTCACTCAAATCGAACATCGGACATACAGGCGAAGCGTCGGGGGTGGCTGCGTTCATCAAAACGGTGTTGGCATTGCAGCATCGTGAGCTGCCGCCCAGTCTGCACTTCAGCGTGGCCAACCCCCAGACCGCCCTGGCCACCAGTCCGTTCGTGGTCAATGCCACCCTGCGTCCGTGGGTGGGCCGCCCTGGTACGGCGCTGATGGCGGGTGTCACCAGCCTCGGTGCCGGTGGTACCAACGCGCATGTTGTGTTGCAAGAGGCACCACCTGCGGCGCCATCGAACACTACGCAGGCATACCAACTGGTCACTGTTTCAGCGCGCAGCGCGCAGAGTTTGGATCGCGCCACGGCAGACCTGGCGGGTCATCTGCACCGGTTCCCGTCGATGCCCTTGGCCGACATCGCCTACACCCGGATGGAGGGTCGCAAAGCAATGCGGTGGCGACGCGCGGTTGTGGCGGCCACGGCGTCGGAAGCGGCCCAGTTGTTGGAGTCAGGCGACCCGCAACGAGTCACCACCCAGGCCCGGCCGGTCATTGCTCCTTCGGTGGTGTTCATGCTGCCCGGGGGAGGCGCCCAATACCGGGACATGGGTCGGGATCTGTACGAGTGCGAGCCCGTGTACCGCCAAGCGGTTGACGAGTGCTGCGCGTTGGTGAACCCGGAACTTGGCCAATCCCTTCAGGCCGTGATGTTCACTACGTTGGGCGCCCAAGACCCGAACGAAACTGCCATTCGTCTGGAGCGCCCGTCGGTGGCGTTGCCTGCGCTGTTCGCCACCGAGTACGCCATGGCCAAGTTGCTGGCGTCATGGGACATCACGCCGTCGGCCATGATCGGGCACAGCGTTGGCGAGTATGTGGCGGCTTGCCTGTCTGGCGTGCTCGATGTGGCTAGTGCGGTGGCATTGGTGGCGCTGCGCGGTCGGTTGTTCGAGCGTCTGGCTCCGGGGGGCATGCTCAGCGTGTCGCTGGGCGAAGCTGATGCCCTAGCCCTGATGCCATCGGCGTTGAGCGTGGCGGCGGTGAACGCGCCCGATTTGTGTGTGGTGGCCGGGCCCCTTGAGGTGCTGGCGGAATTCGAATCGATGTTGAACGATCGTGACATCGGATGCATGAGGGTGCCCATTGATGTGGCCGCCCACTCCTCCATGCTCCAGCCGATCCTGGCGGAATTCGGCGCCCACTGTGAGACGATCGAGTTCCACGCTCCCCAGATCCCCTACGTGTCGAATCTCACCGGCACGTGGGTGACCACGGCCGACGTCACCGATCCGAACTACTGGGTGCGTCATCTACGCGAGACCGTGCGCTTCAGCGATGGGATCCAAACGCTCCTTGACGATCCCAACCGGGTGCTACTTGAAATAGGGCCGGGTCACACCCTCTCCGGTCTGGCTCGCGCCGGCCACGGGGCCGTGACGGCGATTGCGACCACCCTCATCACCACCACCATGCGTCATCCGAAGGAACAGACGTCCGACGTTGCCTATGTACTCGGTGCCGCGGGTCGGGTATGGGCGGCCGGCGTGGAGTTTGAAACTGCGAGGTTGTGGCAAGGGCAGCAGCGCAGACGAGTGCCATTGCCCACCTATCCATTCGAGCGGCAGCGCTATTGGGTGGAGCCCGACGAGCGGGGCACCACAGCCGATGCTGACGCTGGTCCGCTGCGCAAGCTTTCAGACATTGCTGATTGGTTTTCTACGCCCACGTGGCGCCGCTCGATCCTGCCGACGGCGGTCAAGGACCGCCCTACCCCGACGTGGATGGTGGTCCATGATGGAGACGAGTTGGCCGATGAACTGATTGCGGCATTGTCGAAGCGCCTCAACCCGGTGGTCGAGGTGCGCTTCGGTCAGGGGTTCCGAGAGTTGGGGCGCCACCGCTATGAAGTCCATCCGTCCCGGGTGGAGGACTGGACCGCGGTGTTCGAACGCCTCGACCATCACCACATCAGTCCCGATCGTATTGCCCACCTCAGTGCGTGTCGGGCGCGGCGCTCGCATCGTCGCAATCACCACGAGATCGAGGCACTCGACAACTTCGTCCAGCGCGATGTGGCCAGCCTGATGTTCCTGGCCCTGTCACTGTCAGCACGGGCACACCCGGTGCGCTTGGCCGTGGTCACCAGCGATGTCCACGCCATGGGTGCGGAATCAGATCTGATGCCTTATGGAGCACTCCTACATGGAATCTCACGCGTCATTCCTCGCGAGATGGGTCACGTGGCCAGTATTGCCATTGACATAGAAAGACCCATCTCGACGGCGGCCCGTGGCGCCACCGTGGCCCGAAACTTGGGCCAACTCTTACAGGAGTTGGATGCCGATGCCCCCGATGAACTCGTGGTGCGGGACAACGGTCGCTGGGTGAGAACCTTCGATCCTGTTGCGTTTCCTCCGGCCGTATCTTCGCCATGGAAGCCAGACGGCGTGTACCTCATCACGGGTGGCCTGGGGGGCATCGGTCTCACGGTCGCTGCCCATATCGCTAGCGTCGCCCGTGGAGTGAGAATCGTTCTGGTGGGGCGTTCTGCGTTGCCAGACGAAGCAACCTGGGATGACGTACTGAAATCGCCAGCTACCACCCAGGTGGTGCGAAGTCGTATCGAGGCGATCCTAAAAATGCGCGTCGATGGAGCAGACGTGTTGGTGGCGCGCGCGGATGTCACGGACGTGCGGGCGATGGGGGAAGTGGTGAATGCCGTTCGCTCGCGGTGGGGCCGCATCACCGGGGTGGTGCACTCGGCGGGCATTCTCAACGACACATTGCTGGCGTTGCGCATCCCCAGCCCGCATTCGCCGGTGATCGACACCAAGGCCCGGGGCCTACTGGTGATCGATCAACTGTTGGCCAAGCAGCCGCCGGACCTGGTCATGTTGTTCTCGTCGGTGAGTTCCATCATCGGTCTGCCCGGCCAGGCGGAATACAGTGCGGCTAACGCCTTTCTCGACGCGTTCGCAGCCAAGCGCACCCGCACCGGACGCACCCGCACGGTGGTGGTCAATTGGAGCGCGTGGCAGTCCGTGGGTATGGCGGTTGATGCCGTGGTGGCGGTGCGTGCGGCCCAGGACGCAGATCAGGTGGCATCGCCGGTTCAACTGCTGGAGCACGCCGTTCCACAGGAAAATGGGGATGTGGTGTTCAGCACTGCATTCAGCCGTCGACGCCATTGGCTGTTGGCCGAGCACGTGGTGGTTGGGGGCGAGGCGCTCATCCCCGGTACTGGTTTCTTGGAGTTGATGCGATCTGCCGTTCTGGCGGATGGTCCGGCGCAGCAGCCGGTGGAATTGCGCGACGTGTTCTTCCTGTCTCCGTTCCAGGTGGGCGCCGGTGAAGTGCGTACCCTGTCGGTGAAGCTGAGCACCGACGGCGACATGGTGGTGTTCAGCGATTCGGAGTTGTCGCCGCACGTGGTGGCGAGCGCAACGCGTACTGATCCGGTGGCGGTTGCGCCCGTCGACATCGCCGCCATCCGAGAGCGTTGTGGGCATCGTGTGGAGCGCTTCGATGGGTACTCCGCCCAAGCGTTCATGGAGTTCGGTAGCCGATGGGGCAATCTGCGCACCGTCGAATATGGTGATGCCGAGGCACTCATCACCACCGTCATGCCGCAGGCCTATCACCACGAACTGGCCACTCTCTGGTTGCATCCCGCGCTGCTGGACATGGCGACAGGAAGTGCTCAGGCACTGATTCCTGGATTCCGTGCCGGGGAGACGTTCTACGTACCGCTCTCGTATGGGCGGGTGGTGGCCCGGCGTCCGTTACCCGCTCATGCGGTGAGCCATGTTCGTCTCCGGCCCGGGTCCGGCGGTGACGTGGCTGTGTTCGATGTGACGATCTACAACGAGACGGGCGAAGAAGTGGCGGCGATCGAGGAGTACACCATGCGGCGTGTCAGCGCCGACTCCGCCCTCGTAACTACCCGGTCGGCGGCCGCTTCTTCCACGGATGTGGTGCGGGCGGAGTCGAGCATCGAGGCGGCGATGCGTGAGGGTATTGCGCCGCATGAAGGTATCGATGCGTTGGATCGTGTTCTTGCCGTGGAAATGGGCGCCCAGGTGGTGGTTTCCTCGATGGACATTCGCCGGTGGACCGCCCAGGTCGATTCCGAGGCGGTTGAGGCCGGCGACCCTGCGGGAGTCAGCGAGGCGATTGCCCAGAAATATCAGCGCCCAGACATCAGCTCTACGTTTGTCGAACCCGTCACGCCGATCGAACGTGACCTGGCAATTATGTGGCAGGAGTTGCTTGGCGTGGACCGGGTTGGTCGCCACGACAACTTCTTTGAACTGGGCGGGCATTCTCTGATAGCGGTCAGGTTGTTCACCCG
>JANYHQ010000309.1 GCA_025358985.1 Acidimicrobiales bacterium | reverse complement strand
AGCATGAAGCTCCAGAACGCCGGCAGGATCGACCCCCAATAGCTGGCCTGGGTCATGGAACTCCAACCCTCCGTAGCGCGACCTTCCAGGAGCGGAATCACCAAATACGGGGCCCGATGCATGTTCTGGCGTAAGAACGTGGCCGAGTCTGTGACCTTGGATTGGCGCTCGCCGCGGGTGTCGCCCTCGGCGTACTGCGGCTTGGCGGCACCAACGTACGGGTCAAAGAAGCGGCCGTACATATCCTGGAGCGCCTGCTTCTTGGCGGCATCTTCCACCACCATGAAATGCCAACCCTGACGGTTGGAGCCGGTGGGCGCCTGAAAGGCCAGGTCGATGCACTCGGTGACCAATTCCCGCGATACGGGTCGATCGAAGTCGAGGCGTTTGCGGACGGCGCGAGTGGTGGACAGCAACTCGTCGAGGGACAGCGGCAGGGTGGCAGACATGCTCACTGTCTATCGCACCGAATTTATTTGCTGGATGAAGACCCCGGTCCACCAGCGACGGATCAGTTGGACCGGGGCCTTCAGGAGGAGATGACGCGGCCCGTGACGAGAAGTCGCGCAGAAACTTTGTGAATCTGTTCAGCGATAGAACGGGTTGTCACCCGACTGATGATCGGTGACGTCGACCACATGGAGGATCTCGGGCACAGCCTCCTTGATGGCCACCTCAATTCCTTGGCGCAACGTGGCCTTGGACATTGCGCAACCCTGGCATCCGCCACCCATCATGAGCCAAACGGTGTCACCCTCAGCCGCGATGAGTTGGGCGAAGCCGCCGTGTGAGGCAATGGAGGGGTTCACCTGCTCTTCCAACACCTGCACCACTCTCATGGCCAGGGGCGATGACAAATCGGCGGTGGCAGGAACGGCGACCGGAGGAGCAGCCACGACCGGCTGGGGTTCATTGGGATTGAGCAGCACCATGCCGCTGCCATCGGAGGCCAAATCCAGGGTGGCACCGCGGAGCTTGTCTACAGATCCGGCCGTAACCACCAAGGTGACCCCCTCCAGGGTGATGGTTTCGGCGTCGGCGGCAGCCTCGTCGTGGCGCTGGAACCACATGTCGTAGCGGAAGCGCCCGCCCGGTGCCGATCCCACCTCGAGCCACAGAGCCAAGGAGTCAGCGTCGATCTCCCCTGATCGGGCCTCAATCACCGTGGCCAGGGCGGCCGGCGTGACCGTGATGAGCGCGGCGGACTGCGCCTCGGTGTCGGCATTCATCAGATCGGTCATGGAAGTGGCCTCGTTCTCGTGGTTCGATGTAGGCGGATCGACGTCAAAACTGTCATACCGTTGCCCACATCATATGGACGTGTCTCTACTAGCTCGACCGAATGGCGCCATCCGTGGCTGAACCAGTGTCCCAGCCGCTCAGCCTGGGTATGGACCTTGATACCCCTCGGCGGCTGTCACTCACCCGTTTGGTGGGCGAGGTGGCCCGGCAGTTGGCTCAAATCGGATCCATCACGGTGGAAGGTGAGGTGCACCAGGCCAAGGTGTACGGCGGCGGCCGTATCTATTTCACGCTGAAGGATCGCACCGCGCAGTTGTCAGTGGTGGTGCCATCCGGACGAAAGCAATGGGCGCGCGTACGAGACGGTGAACGGGTGGCTGTCACCGGCAAGCTCATGATGTTGGCCGATCGGGGTCAACTCCAATTCGAGGCTCGCGAAGTGACCCCGGTGGGCGAAGGAGCCATCGCCCAAGCTTTGGCCGACATTCGCGAACGTATGCGCGCCGATGGGTTGCTGGATCGACAGCGACGACCCATTCCGCGTTTGCCAGCCTGTGTGGGGGTGGTGTGCGGAACCGATGCCGCAGTACGAAAGGACATCGAAAGTGTCATTGCCGTTCGCTTTCCGGGATACCCGGTGAGGTTTCAAGAAGTCACGGTGCAAGGCCCCGGCGCCCCCGAGCAGATCATTCGCGGGATGCGCATGTTGTGCGAAGACCGAGCGGTGGAGGTCATTGTGTTAGCGCGCGGTGGTGGCGATGCTGCGCAGTTGTTGGCCTTCAGCGACGAGTCGTTGTGCAGGGCGGTGGCGGCCTGCTCGGTGGCGGTGGTGTCGGCCATTGGACACGACGGCGACCGGCCGCTGATCGATGAGGTGGCTGATGTGCGGGCGGGTACACCGTCGATTGCGGCGGCCTTGGTGGTGCCGCATCGTGGTGAGTTGTTGGCCGAGATCACAGGGTTGCACCAACAGGTGTCACAGCAATTCAGCCGACGCTGCGAACGCAGTGCCAACCGGTTGGCAGCACTGGACGAAGTGTGGCGTCATGCCCCGCAGCGGCGTATGGCGGCCGCCGACATGCGCCTCGCTGGTGTGCCGTGGCGCCATGCCATCGACCGACGGGTAGGCACTGCCACGCAACGCCTGACTGCCTCGGCCTGGCAGTACGCATTGGACCGTCGGGTAGGGAGTGCTGCCGCTCGATTGGCAGCGGTGGATCATCGTGCTGCGCTGGTGGGTCGAGTGGAGCGCCATCACGTTCACCTTCGCGGGCTGCACGCACAGGTAGAAGCGCTGTCGCCCAATCGGGTGCTGGCCCGTGGGTTCTCCATTGTCACCAC
>JANYHQ010000297.1 GCA_025358985.1 Acidimicrobiales bacterium | reverse complement strand
CTGGGGGGCTGGCGTATATCGAGCCTGCAATCAACGGTGGGAACGATGACGGCGGTGGCGGCGGTGGCGGCGGGCTCTGGTTGCTCATGTTGGGTTCCGTTCAGAGGAGTACGTGCAGTGGCGCATCAGATGATGGCGAATCGGTGCAGTTGATAGATCCAGAGTGAGGCAAACACCACCACCGTCATCGTCAACTGCACGCCAGGCTCCACCTGTGCCCGCCACCCGGCCAGTCGAGCCGTCACCCGATGTCGCCACGGCGCCGGCAGGAACGCCGCAACACAACACACGGCGATGAGGACCCCCATTGGATTGGCAGCCAACGCCGCCAAAGGCTCGGCATGGGCAAGGTGGAGCACTGCCGTGGTGGACCCACACATGGGGCAGGGGATACCCGTGAATCGGCGAAGGGGGCACAGCACACCGGTGTTTGGAAGCACTGGAATGGCCAGCGCCCCAACCACCATCAGCAGCCCAAAGCACTGCAGGTCGGTGAGTGGACGTGCCCTCACGGTTACTCGGCGTCCATGATAGTTGGAATCATTCTGAACAGGACTCGGCGTACCTTGTCGATGTTGGAGTTCAGTACGGCAAACACCTGCTCCATGGTCACTGCCTCGTGACGATCCACGCCTGCGTCGTAGTCAGTGACCAGTGATATGCCCACATACGGGATAGCGAGTTCGGCGGCCAAGACAGCTTCGGGGTACTGCGTCATGTTGACCACCGACCAACCCATCTGCGAGAACCACCGGCTTTCGGCGCGGGTGCTGAAGCGCGGCCCGTTGATGACCACCACGGTTCCGCCATCGTGCACGATGAGACCCTCAGCGGTGGCTGCCGACACCGCCAGGGAGCGCAGTCGGGCGTCATAGGGGTCGGCGAAACTCACATGATTCACCACACCGTCGACGCCGTCGAAGAAGGAGTCCGCCCGTCCCCACGTGCGGTCCACCAACTGATCAGTGACCACCACGTGCCCAGGTTCGAGATGGCGTTGCAGCGATCCCACAGCACACGGTCCCACAAGATGTCTCACCCCCAATTGCGCCATGGCGTAGAGGTTGGCGCGAAAGTTCACCGCATGCGCCACAACACTGTGTGCCGCACCGTGACGGGCGATGAACGCCGTTCGCACTCCGCCTACGTCACCGACCACCACAGGACTCGACGGGGGACCGTACGGTGTATCCACCTCGAAAGCTTCGGCCCCGTCCAAGAAGCGGTAAAACCCTGAGCCACCGAACACCCCTACGTCCGCCCTGGGCCCTCGGGCAACAAGCGCAGGTGGCCATTGGCGCGTCGCAGTCATGGTGGCGATCGTAGAAGCCATTACGGTCACGGGTGATGCGGCGCGCCAACATCATCGTCTTGGCCAAGGCGCCGCATCCGGGATTCACCAAAACCCGGTTGTGTCCTCCGTGCACACCAACGCAGGCCGCAGATCTGGCGGCCGCGGCCCTGGCGGACACGTTGGATGCGGCGTTGCTCGCCGACTGCGAGCGGCGGGTGCTGGTGTTCGACCAGGGCCAGTCGCCGATTGCACCACGAGATTCACCGTGGTGGCGCAGTGGGTTCGAGGTGATTGCGCAAGGACCGGGGGGTTTGGCACAGCGCCTAGCCCAGGCGTTCCACGACGTGGGCGGACCGGCCTTCTTGGTGGCCATGGATACGCCGCAGGTGACCCCGGCGCTGCTCGGCGCCGGTCTCGACGCTCTCAGCACCCACGACGCCTCCTTCGGGCCCGCATACGACGGTGGATACTGGGGCATTGGTCTGGCTGAGGTGGGCCCCGATGTCTTCGCAGGGGTGCCCATGAGCCAAGCTCATACCGGGGCTGCGCAACTCGCCCGCCTCATTGACTTGGGCCTGTCGGTGGCCACATTGGCATGCCTACGAGACGTGGATATGGCCGACGATGTGCGAGCAGTGGCCACCCTCGCCCCCCACGGGTTGTTTGCTGCCGCCGCCCGGGCCACGTTCGGCGCCTGAGACCCCGCCCAGCTTCAGTTCCGTCGATTCGCTGTCATGCCTTAACCTTTCATGGTGTCTAGCGCTGCCACCCACGTACTCGTCACGGGAGGCGCTGGATTCATCGGCTCACACATTGTGGATGAACTTGTGGAGCGAGACATCAAGGTCACGGTGCTCGACAATCTCGACCCTGCCGCTCACGCTGTGCGCCCGGGCTATCTCCGGTCCGACGTGCACTACGTGTGGGCCGATGCCCGGGATCCCGATGCCTGGCGGCGGTCGTTGGTGGGTGTGGATGCGGTGTGTCATCAGGCCGGCAAAGTGGGCCTCGGCGTCGATTTTGGTGACGTCACCGGCTACGTGCAGCACAACGACGTGGCCATGGCGGCCGGGCTGTTGGTCCTCCACGAACGCCGGTTCAAGGGTCGATTCGTGCTGGCGTCATCGATGGTCGTGTACGGCGAGGGGCGCTACGTTTGCGTTGATCACGGGTTGGTGCGGCCCGCACCGCGTCGAGTGGAGTGCTTGGAAGCGGGGAACTTCGAACCCCCGTGCCCCACGTGCGGCGCGCCGTTGGTGTCTCAACCCATCCCCGAGACGGCGCCGCTCGAGCCCCGCAACGTGTACGCCGCCACCAAGCTCCATCAGGAGCATCTACTGGCTGCCTTTGCCAGAGAACACCCGGTGTCGTCCACCTCGTTGAGATACCACAACGTGTTCGGAGCGCGTATGCCCCGTGACACTCCGTATGCCGGCGTCGCTTCCATCTTTCGCAGTGCGTTCGAGCAGGGGCGGGCACCTCACGTCACCGAAGACGGCCATCAGCGTCGCGATTTCGTCCACGTCACCGACGTGGCCCACGCCAACGTGCTGGCGCTCACCGGGCCAAGCGTTCCTGGCGTGTTCAACATCGGCAGCGGACGACCCCACAGCGTGGGTGAGATGGCCCAGGCGCTGGCCTCGGCGTTTGGGGCCGAACCGGGTGACCACCGGTGGCCCGTGGTGACGGGAGGTTTTCGGCTCGGCGACGTCCGCCATGTCTACGCTTGCACCGATGCCGCCAAAAACGATTTGGGATTCACCGCAGCGATCGACTTCACTACAGGGATGCGGTCGTTCGCGACGGCCACATTACGTGCCAGTGTCGTCACCAACAGTGGCGAAAATGGTCCCGACTTAGCCTGATTCAGCAGATTTCATGGCGAAGTGTGACGCTCGTCCCCTGTTTGTTCGAATTGGAATCTGTAGGGTGTATGCGGCGTTGTTTACGAATAGTCGGCGCTGGGTAGTTGCCAACCGACGCCCGGCAGACGCCGTACTGCACGCCCCCGCAGTCCGAGGAGTAGAGACGACAAACTTGATGACCACGAACACGATGACCTCAAACACATTCACCAACCTCACCAACATGACGTCGATGAACCCGTCGATGACCAGCATGACCACCCCCACCACATGGAACGACGGGGAGTGGCGCGATCAAGCGGCATGCGCCAACTTCGACACCAACTTGTTTTTTCCTGAACCTGATGCCTCGGACGCGCTCGCTCAGATCTCCCAGGCCAAGGCCGTATGCGCCGCCTGTCCGGTTCGCGACAATTGTCTGGAATTCGCCATCCGCACCCGCCAACTCGACGGCGTGTGGGGCGGCTGTACCCCAGAGGAACGGCGTTCCATCCGGCGCCGGCGCCAAGCCGCCGCCCGCAAGGCTGCCGCCTGAACCACAGCTGAACCATCTGGTGGGGCCTTGGCGGCCGTACAGGGTGTGAAAAACGGAACATGACAGGCTCCTGATGTCTGGGCCCGCGGGTATGCTCTCCGCTCGCTCGATGATCGTGGTGATCGAAGGCGTGGGCATCTGCCCACGTCTTCTGTTCACTCAGGACCCGGATTGGAGTGGGGCATGACCGTTTCTGAACAACTGATTTCTCTGCTCACGCCCGTCCTGGATGGCGCCAGCTTGGAATTGGTGGACATCGAAACTCAATCTCTGGGCACGCCAGCGGCCACCGTTCGAATTCTGGTGGATCACCGTGCGGATCATCCGCTGGGCGGCCGCATCGATCTGGACGGGGTGGCGGCCGCCACCCGACTGGTGGATTCGGTGCTGGAAACGTCAGACCCTGTAGACGGCACCTATACCCTCGAGGTGTCGAGCCCGGGCCTGGAGCGTCCACTCCGTACCCCCCTGCATTTTCAGCGCTTCGTGGGCACCGAGATTTCCGTGAAATTGAAAGCAGGGGCGCCAGGCGAGCGGCGTATCCAGGGCCGCTTGGACTCTGCCGACCCAGTCGACGACGGATCCATCGTGGTGGCCGGCGATGCCATCGCCTATGCCGACATCGATCGGGCCCGTACCGTGTTCGTCTGGGGCCCGGCTCCCAAGCCCATCGGTCAAGCCAAAGGTGGCGGGTCTCGCAACGCTGCCAAGGCGTTTGCCAGCACATCTTCCCTTTCCCCCACGACACCTGAGGTGACGCCATGAAGTTGAACAGCGAACTGATGGATGCGCTGGAGGTCATTGAGCGGGAAAAGGGTGTGCCCAAGGAAGCACTGCTCGATGCATTGGCCAATGCCCTGGTCACCGCATACAAGCGCATCCCCAACTCGGCCGAAGAGGCAGTGGTGTCCATCGACCCGGACTCCGGTGAGATGTGGGTCTACGCCCAAGAGGTTGACGAAGACGGCAACGTCACGCGGGAGTGGGACGACACGCCCAAGGAGTTCGGTCGGATCGCCGCCCAAACGGCCAAGCAGGTCATCTTGCAGCGCATCCGTGAGGTGGAGCGCGAGATGAAGTACGAGGAGTATGCCGGGCGTGAAGGCGACATCGTCACCGGCATCATCCAGCAGCAAGACCATCGATATACATTGCTTGATCTCGGCAAGGTAGAGGCGTTGCTACCTCAGGCCGAGCAGGTTCCGCAGGAACGTTACGAGCACGGATCTCGTCTCAAGGCCTACATCGTGGAGGTTCGCAAGACCTCCAAGGGTCCCCAGATCGTGGTCAGCCGTACCCATCCTGGGCTGGTGAAGCGCTTGTTCGAACTCGAAGTGCCCGAGATTGCCGATGGTGTGGTGGAGATCAAAGCCATGGCTCGCGAGCCGGGGCACCGCACCAAGGTTGCGGTGTGGTCCAACGACTCCAATGTGGATGCCGCCGGGGCCTGCATCGGAGCCCGTGGAGCGCGCGTCCGTATGGTGGTCAACGAGTTGCGGGGCGAGAAGATCGACGTCGTGCCGTTCAGCCACGATGCCGTGGAGTTCGTACGCGAGGCGCTCGGCCCGGCCAAGGTCAAAGAGGTGCGTATCGACGAGGCCACCGGCACCGCCACCGTCATGGTTCCCGATCACCAGTTGTCGCTGGCCATTGGCAAGGAAGGCCAGAACGCACGCTTGGCGGCGAGGCTCACGGGTTGGCGCGTCGATATCAAGGGCGAAACTCAGTTCGAAGAGGAGCTCAACGCCGGAGAGGTGGAGCAGGACTGGGCGGAGGGCGAATGGGTGCAGGATCCGGCCAGCGGCGAAATGGTGTGGCAACCAGCAGACGGTGGTGAGGGCCTCTCGGCCGAAGCATGGGAGGCCGAAGCCGACGCTCCTTCGGCCATCGTTGATGGTCCAACCTCACCGGGTGCTGCGGTGCCCGCCGAGCCGGAGTCCAACGCATAACGGGTAAGCCGGTTGGTCCGATTCGCACCTGTGTCGGTTGTAAGGCTCGCCAGAGCCCTTCAACAATGGTGAGGATCACGGCCGCGGCGGACGGTTCGCTGCGGATCGGTGCTTCCCTCCCAGGACGGGGCGCCTGGCTCTGTGTCACGCCTTCGATGGTCCCCAATCCGCCCTGTGTGGAACGGGCCGCACGGCACGGATCGATGAAGCGAACGTTGAGGGTGGCAGTCGACCCAACGGCTGTCCGAGCGTTGATCCAAACCATCACCACTTCAGCCACGTAGTACCTGTCACACGTCGCTTCCAGGACCCTCTTGCGGTCGGCGAGGCCTCCGCAACGTGGGACGATAGAGCGCTTGTGACCCCATCGGGGTAACGGGCTGGCAGAGCAGACATGCTGCATCTGTACGCAACACACCACACGTTCACAAGGGACTTTCGCACTTGGCAGCAAAGATTCGGGTCCACGAGCTGGCACGAGAGCTCGGACTCACCAACAAAGAGATGCTCGACCTATGCGCCGTTTTGGGCATCGGTGTCAAGAGCCACTCATCCAGCATCGAAGATGCTCAGGCTGACCGTGCTCGCCGCAAGGCCGAGCGCGACGGGCTCAAGCGCGACGTTCAACCGGAAGAGGACAAGCCGCTCAAGAAGGGCGCCAAGAAGGTGGAGGTCGAGGTGGCTGTTGCCCCGCCTCGTGCCCCCGAGAGAGTCCTTGTTCCGCCTGTGGTGGATGTCCCCGCAGCGCCGCCTGTGGCCGTCGAGACGAAAGTCCCTACGGCCGTGCCGGTGTCGGCCCTGTTGGAGCCAGTCGAGGCTCCGGTGACGGCCCGTACGATGGGCACCATTCCTGCTTCGGCGGCGCCTGCGGTGATTCCCACGGCCCCCCCTCGTTCTGCTGCTGTGCCAGTGACTGCGGTGGCGACCCCACCTGTGGTGGCAACGAAGCCACCTGAGGTGGCGGCACCCCCGGCTGTGGTCCGGACGCCAGTGGTGGCCACCACTCCCGTCGCTCCCGGCCCCACCGCCCCCGTGGACGTACCAATGCCCACCGACGAGGCATCAAGTCGACCCTCTGGGGCGCACATCATCACCAGTCGTCCGGGCGGGCTCACCACACGCCCCGGCGCTCCGATGGCGGCACCCCCCGGCCCTCGCCCCCCCGTTGCTCCTACCGCAACAGCACCCGCCGCCACTATGGCGGCGCCACCGCTGGCACCTGCGGCTCCCGCCCGCCCGGCTGGAGGCCCACCTCCCGGTGCCCCCCTGCGGTCAATGACTGGCAAACCAATTCCGCCGCCTCCTGGCGGAGTGCCCCGTTCCAACTTCTCGGGTAAACCCATTCCACCGCCTCCCGGCGGACCGCCCCGTCCGGGCGCCCCCGGCTTCCCCAATCGCGGTCCTGCCGGCGCTGGTGCTGGTCGTGGTCCGGCTGGTGCTGGTCGTGGTCCTGGCGGTCCCGGAGCCGGTGCCGGTCCTGGTCGCGGCCCTGGCGGTGGTCCCGGTGGGCCTGCTCGTCCCGGTGGATACGCTCCTACGCGTCCCGGTGGCGGCGCCTTCCCGCGCTCGTCGGTACCTGGCGCGGGTGTGCCCCGTGGTGGTCCTGGCGGTGGCCCCGGCGGTCCCGGTCGTGGTGGTCCTGGCGGTGGCGGCGGTGGTGCCGGTCGTGGTGGCCCGCGCCCGCAGCAGCGTCAGTCGCGCAGCAAGCGTCGTCGTGCTTTCGAAGAGCTCGAGCCCGGCCGCGTCACTCGCTACGAGAAGTCGGCGGCGCCTGTACCCGAGGGTGAAGTCATCATCGAGCGTGGGGTCAGCGCGCAGGAGCTAGGCCCCAAGCTGAACCGCACATCGGCCGATGTGGTGCGCTTCCTCATGCAGCAAGGCGAAATCATCAGCGCCACCATGACGCTCACCGACGACATGATTGAACTGTTCGCCATGGACATCGGCGCCCAGGTACTGCTGGTCGATGCCGGGCAGCAGCAAGAGGTTGAACTCCAGCAGCTGTTCATGGACGACGACGAAGAGGGCGACGAGGCCAACTACCTCACCCGGCCTCCGGTCATCACCGTCATGGGTCACGTGGATCACGGTAAAACGCTGCTGTTGGACCGTATCCGCAACGCCAATGTCGTCGCCGGTGAGGCCGGTGGCATCACGCAGCACATTGGTGCCTATCAGGTGGAGAAGAACGGCCAGAAGATCACGTTCATCGACACTCCGGGCCATGAGGCATTCACCGCCATGCGTATGCGTGGTGCCGAAGTCACCGACATTGTGGTGCTGGTGGTAGCTGCCAATGACGGTGTCATGCCACAAACCATCGAGGCCCTCAGCCATGCCAAGGCCGCTGAAGTCCCCATCGTGGTGGCCATCAACAAAATCGACATCCCCGATGCTGACCCCAATCGGGTCATGCAACAACTCACAGAGTACGAGTTGGTGCCCGAGTCGTGGGGTGGCGAAACCATCATGGTGGAGCTATCGGCGTTGCAGAATTTGGGCATCGACGACCTGCTGGAGCAGTTGGTGTTGGTGGCCGAAGTTGAGGATCTGCGTGCCGTTCCTACGGGTAAGGCCCGTGGCACCGTGCTCGAAGCCAACCTCG
>JANYHQ010000281.1 GCA_025358985.1 Acidimicrobiales bacterium | reverse complement strand
GTTCTCTGACACCGACGGCGTGGACTTCCACATGACCACCGGCACCGGGCGCTACAGCGCATCAGGGCGGCTCTCGTACTTCCTCGACCTCCGCGGGCCCAGCATCACCATCGACACAGCATGCTCCTCGTCACTGGTGGCGGTGCATCTCGCATGCCAGAGCCTCCGAAGCGCTGAGTGCGATGTGGTGTTGGCAGGCGGTGCCAACGTGATACTTGCTCCCCACATCACGATTGCGTACTCCCAGTCACGCATGATGGCACCGGACGGTCGTTGCAAGTTCGGCGATACGTCCGCCGACGGATATGTGCGTAGCGATGGTGCAGCCATGGTGGTGCTCAAACGGCTGTCGTCAGCCGAGGCCGACGGAGACCCCATCTATGCGCTGATTCGTGGCAGCGCAGTGACCAACGATGGGGCCAGCAGCGGGTTTCTGGCTACTCCGGGACAGGCAGGACAGGAGGACATGCTGCGTCGTGCCTACGCAAGTGCTGGCGTGGATCCACGGTCGGTCCAGTACGTAGAAGCGCACGGTACCGGCACTGCCGCTGGTGACCCGGTGGAACTGGGTGCGTTGGGCGCGATCGTGGGGGCTGGTCGATCAGTGGAGCGACCGTGTCTCGTGGGCTCGATCAAGACCAACGTGGGACACACCGAAGGCGCCGCCGGGGTGGCTGGCCTCATCAAGGTGGCGTTGGCCCTGCGGCACCGCGAGATCCCTGCGTCGCTGCATGTGACTACGCTAAATCCCCGGATCCCGTGGCGTCAACATGGGTTGGATGTGTGCACGTCTCGACGTCCATGGGTGCCCGACGGCGGTCCCGCCCGGGGTGGGGTCAGCGCATTTGGCATTGCCGGCACCAACGCCCACGTCGTGCTCGAAGCGGCTCCCGAGCCTGTCCTCAGTCCAGCGGCACCGTTGTTTGCCGGCCCGCCTGAAAGGGCCAAAAATCAACTGGTGCTTGCGTTTTCTGCGCATGACCCAGCCGCGTTGCGGGCGTTGGCGCAGCGGTACTTGCCACTGGTCAGCGCCGCGACACCTGCGGCACTGGGGTCGTTGTGCGCAGGCGCGGCGCGCGCTCGTGCTCATCACGAGTACCGCGCGGCCGTGGTTGCTGCGGATCAGGCCGCCCTGGTGGCGGGCATCACTGCTTTCCTGGACGATGTGACACACCCCGGTGTGTATTCCGGTCGCTCCGGGTTGATGCCTCCTCGTGTGGCGTTCGTGTTTCCAGGGCAGGGTTCACAGTGGCCGGGCATGGTCCGGGATCTGCTGGCGACCAATTCGGTGTTCGGCGATGCAATGCGCCGGGCCGATGCAGCCATCCAGACCGAGACTGGTTGGTCGCTGTTGGATCAGCTCACCATGGACGGTCCGCATAATCGTCTGGCCGACATCGATGTCATCCAGCCGGCGTTGTTTGCCATAGAGGTGGCACTGGCAGAACTATGGCGCTCGTTGGGGGTGGAGCCTGACGCATTGGTCGGCCACAGCATGGGGGAGGTGGCCGCTGCGCATGTCGCAGGCGCGTTGAGCCTGCGAGATGCAGTGGCCGTCGTCTGTTGTCGAAGTCGACTCCTGGGTCGGGTGGTCGGACACGGGGCCATGGCGGTTGTGGACCTCAGCATGGAGGAGGCGGAGCACGCAATCGGCGGACACCGCGATGTCCTGTCCATCGCGGTCAGCAACAGCCCGAGATCCACCGTGATCTCTGGAGATCCCGAAGCCGTGGCGGCAGTCGTCAACGACCTGACGTCCAGCGATGTCTTCTGCCGCCTCGTGAACGTCGACGTGGCATCGCACAGCGCTCAGATGGATCCGTTGTTGAGCGACCTGCGAGCTGCGCTGGCCGACATCGAGTCGGGCCCGACCTCGTTGGCCCTGCACTCGACGGTGGATGCAGCAGTTGTTGACGGTACGTCCCTGGACGCCGAGTACTGGGCCCGAAACCTTCGCCAACCGGTGTTGTTTTCCTCGGTAGCCAGTGCGTTGGCGGCTGATGAGCACCGGGTGTTCGTCGAGCTGAGCCCGCACCCCATCCTGGTTCCCGCACTAGAGCAGGTGGTGCGCGTCGCCTCGAATCCCGGCGTTGGGGTGCTGGCCACGCTTCGTCGGGCCGAATCTGGCTGGGGGTCGATCTGTCACGGCCTGGCTGCCCTGTACGTGCGTGGTACGGCGGTGCGGTGGGACGCTGTGTTCAGCGATGACCGGGCTCTGGGAACATTGCCCCGTTACCCGTGGCAACGTTTGCGTCATTGGTACGACGAACCAATGGCGGGGTCACCAGCAAACCGTCTTATCGGACGAGGCGGCCATCCCTTGCTGGGTCATGCAGTGCATCCAGCCACCGACGTCGACATCATCTGCTGGGAGACCTCGTTTGACCTGCAGCAGATGCCGTATCTCGATCACCATCGAGTGCGGGGTTCGGCGTTGATGCCGGCCAGTGGGTTCATCGAGATGATGCTTGCTGCGACCAACGCTTGGAACTCCGTCATGATCACCGAGCTGTCGTTGCGCCAGGCGATGGAGCTCTCCGATCGCCGGCCGCACCGCTTGCAGGTGAGCGTTGAAGGTGATGGTGCAAGTGAAGGGAGCGTGCGCATCTACGGGGCAGGCGAAGGCGAAGCCTGGCAGTTGCATGCTCAAGCACGGGTGACCACCTCTCGCAATGGAGCGGCGTCGGTCCCTGCGCCGTCATTTCCAAGTGATCCCCGTGACCGCCTCACGGCGCCGGGGCTCGGCACCCTGTTTGTTGACGATCACGTGACCCTCATGGCACGTCGGGGGCTGCACTACGGGCCGGCGTTCCAGTTGGTGCAGGAGTCCTGGCGCGGACCCGGCGAGGCCCTGGGACGGTTGGCGCCGAAGCACGCTGATGAGGACCGAGTGGGTCGACGAATCACACTGCTCGATGCTGCGTTACAGCTTGTGGTGGCGGCGATTCGCGAGTCCACTCCGGGCACATTCGTACCTGTGGCGATTGATCAGCTTCGGATCGTCGCTTGGCCCCGGGACGACGACGATGTGTGGGGCCATGCGATGGTGGTGAGCACCACCGCCGACGCAATACGAGCTGACGTGACGTTGCGCGATCCTTCGGGTGTCGTTCTCTTCGAGTTGCAGGGCGTCACGTTGCATCGGGTCGGGCGCGACGGGTTGGATCAACTGCGTTTCGAACTGCGCTGGGATGCAGCCCCGCTCGTATCCGCCTCGCCGTTGGCCGCCGCACGATTGCCTGCGATCGAGCCGGTGCAGGACACGGACCCATGGATCGTGTTCCGCGCAGCAGGTATCGGTACCGAACTTGTTCGACGTCTGCACGCTGACGGACAGCAGTGCATAATCGTCACCCCCGGTCCGAGCTACGTGCGGTCGGGTCCCTTGCAATACTGCGTCGATCCAGGTTCGCCCGCCCAGTTTGTGACGTTGTTACAAGACATCACCGCAACCCAAACCATAAGCGCGCCGAGGATTGTGTACGCGTGGGCGGCATCTATCTCACCCGATGATGCTGACCCCATGGTCGCTGCCGAGTTGCTCGGTGTTGCGGCGCCCTTGGCGCTCGTTCAGGCCATCGAGGCGGTGCCGGCAATCGGGCGACCCCGTCTGTGGCTCGTTACCTCCGGAGCTCAGCCTCTCGACGGGTCGGCAGTGATCGCCGCGCAGGCCGTGTTGTGGGGGTTGGGACGATCGGTCGCCACAGAGTTGCCCGCGCTGCAATGCACCTTGATAGACGTCGATGCTGGCACTGGAATCGGGTCGTTGGTCGACGAGATCCGGGCAGGCAGTGAAAGCCGCCAGGTGGCGTTGCGTGCGTCGGGCCGATCCGTGGTTCATCTCGTTCGGGCGGGGCCCGCAACTGACGTTGTGCCGTCGCTGTCGGCAGCCGACTCGTTCCGGCTGGTGGCAACCACACCCGGAAACCTCG
>JANYHQ010000275.1 GCA_025358985.1 Acidimicrobiales bacterium | reverse complement strand
AACCGCTCATAGCTTTGGCCAATGTCCAGGCGGGATCGCAATGGTTTCAGCAAGTGCTCGGGTTAAGCTTGGGTCATGGTGGAACTGAGTACGAGATGCTCATGGACGGCGACGTCATGGTGGCTCAATCGCACGAATGGGATGCTCATGATCATGCCCATATCGGTAACCCCGCCATAGCGTCTCGCGGCAACGGGGTATTGCTGTGGTTCGTCACCGATGACTTCGATGCATTGATGCAGCGGGTGTCCGACAACGACGTAGTTGTCCTCGATGGGCCGTTGCTAAACCCCAACTCGGGACAGCGTGAACTGTGGATGAGCGGACCAGACGGGTACGTCGTCGTGGTCGCCGGACCCGCCCACTAGATTGATCAGCGCGCTTAGCTCATCTTTACCCGGGGAACTGCGCTGGTATCGTCCGGCGTGACCTCGCTCCCAGTACAGAGCCAAGCCAATTCACCCCTTCGCATAGCGGTGCTCTCGCCCATTGCTTGGCGCACACCGCCGCGTCACTACGGACCATGGGAACTGTTTGCATCGTTGCTCACCGAGGGCCTCGTGGAACTCGGCCATCACGTAACGCTTTTTGCCACCGCCGACTCCATCACCACTGCCGCGCTGCGATCCACCAGTGCTTCGGGATGGTCCGACGACCCAGACATCGACCCCAAGGTGGCGGAGTGCATACACATCGCTGATGTGTATGAGCATGCCGCCGACTTCGACATCATCCATAACGGATTCGATTTTCTGCCACTCACCTACAGTGGCCTGGTGAGCACTCCCGTGGTGACCACCATCCACGGATTCTCATCACCCAAGATTCTGTCAGTCTACGAGCGCTACGACACCACCACCACCTATGTGGCCATCAGCGACTCCGATCGGCACCCCGCGCTGCACTACGGCGCCACCATCCATCACGGCATCGACGTTGACGCATTTTCAGTACATCCATCGCCAGGTGATCATCTGTTGTTCTTCGGTCGTATCCACCCCGACAAGGGCACTGCGCAGGCCATCGAGGTCGCTCGCCGATCGGGTAGGAGACTCCTCATCGCCGGCATTGTTCAGGATGAGAACTATTTCCGAAACGAAGTCGAGCCCCATATCGACGGCGATCGCGTCAGCTACATCGGACCCGTTGATGCCGCTGACCGCAACGCAGTTCTGGGCAATGCGTATGCGCTGCTACATCTCATCGATTTCGACGAGCCGTTCGGCTTCAGCGTGGTTGAAGCCATGGCGTGCGGCACACCGGTCATTGCCTTCGACCGTGGCTCCATGGCTGAGCTCATCACGCACGGCGAGAGCGGCTTCTTAGTCAGCGACGTGGACGCCGCCACCCAATCGGTCGACCTGGCAGGCACCCTCGACCGCAGCCAGATCCGCGCTATCGCTGTGAAGCGCTTCCACCGATCGGCCATGGTCGATCAGTATTGCGCCCTTTACTACGACGTCCTGGCTGGCCGACCCGTAGGCTGAGGGCATGAGCATGGCCCCTGCGGATTCCGTTCCCACTTCTGTTGGACGCATCGTTGGCCTCTGGCGTTATCCCGTGAAGTCGATGGGCGGTGAGGTGTTGGCCAGGGCCAACATCGGCGACACGGGCATCGTGGGCGACCGCAGCTTCGGGGTCATCGACGCCCACACCCACAAACTGCTGAGCGGCAAACGGGTGCCGCAACTCTTGAGCGCAACGGCCACCAGTCGTGACGATGGTGAAGTGAGCATTTCGCTGCCGGCCGCAGGATCAGGTCATGGCGAGTCACTGGCCAGCGATGACACTGACATTGACCAACGGTTGTCGCAGTGGTTGGGCCGCTCGGTGCAGCTTCGTCGCCCCGTAGCGGGGGAGCGGGCCACGGTGGAGTGCGAAACGGATCTCGACGATCCAAGCGTGCTGGTGGAGTTCCCCACGCCAGCTGGCTTGTTCTTCGACTCCCGCTCGGTGCTACATCTGGTGACCGAGGCCAGTCTGCGATCAGGACAATCACTGCACCGATCAGGGCAATGGACCACGGCGCGCTTTCGGCCCAACATTCTGGTGGAAACGGTCGACGGCACCCAGGGCTGGGTGGAAGACGCGTGGGTCGGTACCGAGCTGCATCTCGGGGGCGTGCGCACCACCGTACGAAAGCTGTGCGAACGATGCGTGATCACTACTCGGGCGCAACCCGATTTGGACCGAGACCTCGATATCCTCAAGACCCTGGCGGCCTTCCACGACTCGTGTCTTGGGATCTACCTCGACGTCACTGGAGTAGGCACGGTGCGGGTGGGGGATGAAGTACTGCAGTCGAGCTAGAGGCTCCGGTACATGCCTTCCACCTCGGTCAGCATCTCTGCCAACTGAGGATCGTCCTCCATCAGATCAGACACGAACTCCTCGGAGATGCGCACCGTACTGAGCTCGCTGGCAGTTGGCCGTCGACCACCATCCACCACTGTCTGCATCCACCGCAACTGTGAGCGAATGGAGCGCAGCAGATCATCACCCGGATCCTTTTCGAGGATGTCACCTACCCACTGCAATGCTTCGCCCACGGCCACCTTGGTCTGGCGCAACAGAATGGGATCGGGACCTTCACCAGCGGCTCGACGATTGGCGCCATCGGCGGTGCCCGCCACAGGGGCAGTGCCGTCAGTAGAGGACCGAGCCCGCTTCTTGTACTTGCTGATGATGCCAGCGTCCGCCTCGTGGAAGATGAAGTCGCATACGTCGATGCGGCCCCGGTCGTCGATGGGGCGCATTTCCGTATGTCCATCAGCGAACTGGCACAACGCAAAGGCAATGATCCGCCCCCGGTTGGTCATGATGGCCCCGGTCACGGGGTCAAGCGATGGCTTGTCCAACCACCAGCCAACGGCCGGGACGATCTGCAGAATGGCCGGAGGGGCTTCGGGAATCACCACCTCGGTCGCTTCGGCACCTTCGGCTTGCGTTGCTGCCGTGTCTATGAGGACCGCCTCCATGAGTAGGTCATCGGCACCACTCGCGTGGTTCTGAAGGCCCTTGCTTAAGCGCAAAACTTTCCTACACTCACGGCATGCATCGATGGGCGGCAGGAGCGCTGGCGTTCGTCACGGCAGGATCGGTACTGGTGATGGAGATCGTGGCGTCGCGACTCCTGGCGCCGTACGTGGGAGTCACGTTGCAGACCTACACGGCCATCATCGGCGTGGTGCTGGCGGGTATCTCCGGTGGTACCTGGCTGGGCGGACGGATCGCCGACCGATTCGACCCGGGGTGGCTACTGGGCCCCGTACTCATCGCCGGTGGATCGCTAGTGATGGCGTCATCGCCAGCGCTGCATCTGGTGGCCACCGTCTCAGGCGATGGCGGAGCGGCCGGAGCGGTGGTGTTGGCTGGCGCGGCATTTTTACTGCCTGCGGCGGTGCTGTCGATGGTGTCACCGATCCTGGTGAAGCTGTCACTGCGCGACCTCGATCACACGGGTCGGGAGGTGGGTCGGATTTCTGCGCTGGGTACTGCGGGGGCCATCGTGGGGACGTTCGTATCCGGCTTCTTGTTGGTGGCCACGCTTGCTTCCACGGTGATCCTGGTAGGTGTGGGTGTGTTCCTGGTGACGTTGGGGTTGGTGGTGTGGGCCTTGTTGCGTCGCGGTGGGGCCCGGCTCCCTGTGGCAGCGTTGGTGATGGCGGTGGGAGCCGGAGCGGCGGTGCCCACCTTCCGCAGCCATTGCGATGTGGAAACGGCGTATTTCTGCGCTCGGGTGGACAACGATGACGCCACCGTGGCCGGAGGTCGTGTGCTGTGGTTGGACACGTTGGCCCATAGTTATGTGGTGCTGGGCGATGACCGGGCCCTCGAGTTCGACTACACCCAGATCATCGGAGCAGTCACCGACGCATGGTGGCCACGCGGTACGCCGATCCGGGCCATTCACCTCGGCGGTGGTGGTTTCACCATGCCCCGCTATGTGCGCAGTACCCGTCCCGGGTCGGTGAACCTGGTGCTCGAGCGCGATCCCGAACTCACTCGACTGGCCCAGCGTCAACTGGGTTTGCGGTTGGGCAATGGGCTCACGGCCATGGCTGGTGACGGACGAGTCACGATGCGTCGCCAGTCGAAGGGGGACTGGGACGTGGTGGTGGGAGATGCGTTCAGCGGCGAGGCAGTTCCGTGGCATCTGGCCACTCGGGAGTTCACCGCCGTGATTGCCGACCGGTTGCGTGGCAACGGTGTGTACGTGCTCAATGCGATCGATGGGACGCCCCGCAAGTTCGTCCGGGCGGAGGTGGCCACGGTGGAGGCGGTGTTTGCGCACGTGGCGGTGATCGCCTCCCAGGAAGCACTCAATGGCGACTACGGGTCGAACTTCATCGTGGTGGCTTCTCGGGAGCCCTTGGCGGTGGACCGGATCAGCGCCCGCCTGAACGTGGTGGGACAGCGCGTCACCGTGCTCACCGGGCCCGCCTTGGCGCTATGGCTGGGCTCGGCCAAGGTGCTTACCGACCGCTTTGCCCCGGTGGACCAACTCCTCACCCC
>JANYHQ010000272.1 GCA_025358985.1 Acidimicrobiales bacterium | reverse complement strand
CGAACGAGCGTGAGCGATCGTCGGTCACGCTCGAGTCGCCCACTTCGGCCTGAGCGGATCGGTTGTCCTCTTTGGCCGTCCATTGCGTGAAGTCTTCATCCTCAGCAGATTGAATGTCGTTCTGCTGATCTGGTGGTAAAGAGTCGCGATACTGATTCTCAATCCTCACTGCATCGCCCTCCACCAAAGCGCGCAGCGCCATACGCTCGTCGCCATCCTTGGCCCTGTCCAACACCCGTCCAAACTGTTGGTTTTGCCACGCATGGGTGAGTTCATGGACGATGGTGACGCTCTTGGTGGGATCGAGTTGGCCTCGAACCAAAATGTCTCCCTGGCGCGGGCGGAACACGCCCACAATGTCACCGCCGGTGAGCTCAGCAAACTCAACGTCAACGGAGGCGCCGGGGGAGATGAATCCCAACAACACGGCCGCACCCCGGTCGGGATCAAGGGCGCGTCCGTTCACGTTGCAACGGGCCCAACTGCTCTGGGGAGAGTCGCTGCATACCAAGGCTGGCAGTGCCGCCCCCTCGCGCAGTGTGACCCAACCCTTCTTGGCGCGGCCCGATCCGATCACCTTCTGGTCGAAGTCACTATTGCTGAGGAACGTCACCTTCACGGGGTGCTGGAACGGACGGCCACGCGCCTTCTCCACGAACGACACCAGGGGCGCCACCCGCGGGTCCCATCGCTTCGGCCATGGATCTCGCAACGAGATACTTCCCACCACTGCTGCCAGGCCCGAAACCAACGCGCCCACGGCCACGATGATGACAACCCGCCGACGTTTGGCCAGCTTGAATTCGGCCGGTGACAGAACGGGCACGGTGTAACCCCGTTGGACCGGGACCCAGCCCGATGCAGATCGCTGGACAGAGAACGGGTTCGGTGCCGCACGAGCCGAGGTCGTGAACACCGGCACCCACGGCACGGGTCCCCCGGGCGGCGAAGCACTCCATGCCACGGTTGGAAGCGGGCCCCAGCCCACCTGCGCGTTCTGATGCAATGTGGTCTTCATTGCGGTCTGCATCTGAGCGGCGCGCTGGCGTGCGAAAACGGGGACCCTCACCGGGGGTCTGGCGACGCTGCGCACCCGCAGGATGCATCGTCCCGGTTCGAGTTCTGCGCTCATCAATTCGTCTCGACGGATGGCTTGCCAGCCTTTGTTGACCCGCAACAGCACCCATGTAGATGAAATCAAGATTCTCTTGTGGTCCGAGAACCCGCGGGCCATGTCGGCATCGAGCGCCACCATCACCTCGCCTACCGGACCATAACGACTCAAGGACCTCGGGAGAGGATGTGCCTCCGGTCGGTGTCGCCACCTCCATAGTCGAACGCAGGTAACCCCTACGCAAATGGTGAAACCCGCAAGGACCACAATGGGGAAGAAAGTGAGCCAAATCCGGGGGGTCTCGATTGGTTCGGTGAGTGGCGCGCCTCTTGCCCTCTGGATTGCGATGAGCATGAGGGCGTAAATGACCGACACAACGAGCAAGCGGCAAATCTCAGCTCGCCGGTCTTTGGCGATGGCGCCGCTGACCCAGCCTTGTTGGCTGGCTGCAGCCGCCTTCGGGCCTCCCAGAATCGTCACCCTCCTTCTTCGGCTGCCAGCTGACGGCGGACATCCTCAATCATGACGACCGGTAGGCTCGCCAGTCGCTCATGGACCTCAGTCTGATCCGCAACATCTCTATCATTGCCCACGTCGATCACGGTAAGTCGACGTTATCGGACCGCATCCTGGAACTCACCGGGGCCGTCGATGCCCGGGAGATGCGGGCGCAATACCTCGACTCCATGGACATCGAGCGTGAACGCGGCATCACCATCAAGGCCCAAAACGTACGGGTGGGATGGAAGGGTCACACCATTCACCTCATCGACACACCCGGCCATGTGGACTTCGGGTACGAAGTGTCACGCTCGCTGGCGGCGTGCGAAGGCGTGGTGTTGGTGGTGGACGCTGCCCAAGGCATCGAGGCGCAGACGTTGGCCAACTGCTACCTGGCTCTGGAACACAACCTGGAAATCGTGGCAGCCCTCAACAAGATCGATCTTCCGTCAGCCGAGCCGGAGAGGTACGCCGCCGAAATCGAAAAGGTGTTGGGCATTCCGGCCTCTTCCATCCTGCATATCAGTGCCAAAACCGGACTCGGTGTGGTTGATGTAATTGAATCGCTGATCACCAAAGTACCACCGCCAAAAGGCGATCCGGCTGCTCCGTTACAGGCGCTGATAGTCGATTCCTGGTTCGATAACTACGTCGGTGTGGTTATGCTGGTACGCGTCAAGAATGGCACCCTGAGATCCAAA
>JANYHQ010000256.1 GCA_025358985.1 Acidimicrobiales bacterium | reverse complement strand
TCCTCAGCCAGCTCCTCGATTGGTTCCTCGAGGTCTTCTGGTTCGAGGTCTTCGGAGTCGTTATCCACTCGCTACCTGTCCTGTCTGTCCGTCGCGGAGGCGGCAGCATACCCGTGGCTGTCACCTGCGCAGACCGCCGTCGGCGGCCCTATCGCCGCCGCTCGTACCCCAACCGGGCAACTTTTACACGGGCCACATTGTCCGGACCGGGGCACCTTCACCAGGACGGTTCCACCACACGAGCAGTGGAATGGCCAGGTCCCAGCTTCATCACTTCAATAGCCTGCGGCAACTGCTCTTTGACCTCGGGCGAATGGGTCACCACCAGTATTTGACGAAACCGTCCGCCGAGACGGGTGAGGGCAGTGAGCATGCGGTCCTTACGGTCAGCGTCGAGTGACGCCAGTGCCTCGTCGAGTACCAACAGGCCAACCTGCCCGCCGGCTTGGAACCGGACCTGTTCACTGATGGCCACCCGCAATGCCAGGTTGGCCAAGTCAATCTCTGATCCGGAAAATCGGTTGGTGGGGTACGACACACCACGGTCCATGATGCGTACCTCGTAGGTGTCAGCATCGACCGTGAGGCCGTCGTAATCGTTTCCGGTGAGCTCATTGAACAGTTCGCCGGCCTGGATCGACAGTCGTGGCCCGATGAGCCCCACCAGCAGATGTCGAAATCCTTGCAACAGGTCCGCAGTGCGGGACAGATGCCGGGCATCGTCGGCCAGTTCCCCCACCCCGGCATGCTGGACCCTGGCGTCTACCACTTGGTTGTGTATGGCGGCCAGCGACGCTGTGGCGCCGGCCAGCGCCAGGTTGGCCGAGACCGCAGTGGCCTTGGCGGCCTCAGCCAGGGCCAGCTGCGCGCCGTGACGTTCCACCAACTCGGTATATGAGGCCGGGGAGAAGGCAACATGAGCGAGTTGGGCCAGCAGTTGCTGGCGTTGCGCTTCGGCGGCGCTGAGCACTTCCTGCTCATCACTGAGACGGCGGAGGAGGGACTCTTCGGCCTCCAATCGGCCGTGCAGCCGGGCCACCTCGGTGCCTGCCGAACGCGCCGCCGCCAGCTCCTGCTGGAGCGCAGCCCGGAATTGGTTGGTGGGTGGCCCACCCACCAACGCCGTGGCGTCACGCAGTACCTGTTCGCTCACGTGGCGTCGGGCCACCGCGGAGGCTGCGGCCCGAGTGACGTCGTGGGCGCGCCGCTGCGCTGCTTCCACGGCCGTCAGATGTCGAGTGGCATCATCGGCGCGCAAGACGACCACCGGCAAGCGTTGTGCAACGTCCGACACCGCCCGAAGGCCCGCCTCTACCTCCTGTTGACGGTGCTGGTGCACAGTGGCAAACCCCTCCCCCAACGCTTGGCCACACAGGGGACACTCTGACCCATCGCCCAACGTGGCCATGTGCTCCAACGCCCGTTGAGCCTGGTCTAGGTGGGTCTGGGCGTGGGCGGCGGCGGCCAGCAGGGCCACCTCGGTGGCCGCCTCCGACGCTTCACTGCGGGCCGCGATGATGAGACTTTCCGCAGGCGGCTGCTCCGCTTCGATCACTGGCAGCGCCGCCAATTCGTTGACAGCCCTATCGTATGCGCGCAAATGAACAAGCTGCTCTTCCAGACGATCGAGCTGCAGCGCCTGTTGCTGCACTTCGGCCATCCGGGCGCGATCGACAACCAACTGCTGAAGATCGTGGTTGATGCGCTCCACCTCCGCCGCCGCACGGTCTCGCCTATCGCGAACGGCGGCCCCTTGCTGGCGTATCAGTTGATGCTGTACTCGCGCTTGCTCCAGGGCAGCCACCTTTGTCCCCGTGGCATGCTCCTGACCCTCCATGGCCTCAGAGTGCCGGGTGGCTTGTTCGGCATCGATTTGCGACTGATGCCCGATGGCGGTTGCTTCGCTCAGTCGTTGTTCGAGGCGTCCCAGTTCGGGCAGCATCGACACCAGTCTCTGGTGATCCCCTTGTCGCTGCCGGGCATCGGATCGAGCAGCGTCACGCGCCTTCTCCAACGGCGTAATGCCCAACAGTTGCAACACGAGTTGGCGCCGACGTTCCGGTGATTGATCGCTGAAGGCCGCCAGCTGCTTCTGCTCGGCAAACACCGACGCCCGAAATGCGCTGTGGTCCATGCCCAAAAGGGAGTGGACGAACTTCTCCACCTCCGTTGGTCCGTCGGCGGCCACCTGATCACCAATCCACAAGCGCGCTTTGACGGTGGCATTCTGCCCCGTGATGGATCGCCGGGCTCGGTAGTAGTGGTCATCGTGTTCGAACAGCAGCTCGGCGCTGCATTCGCCAGTGGCGTCGGCGCTGCGGATTTCACCCTTCTGGGTACGGGCCTTGCCGTACAACACCCACAAGATGCTCTCCAGCAGCGTGGACTTTCCAGCGCCATTGGGTCCGTAGATGCCGATGACCCCTGGCGGAAATTCAAGGTCAAGCGACTGGAAGACGCGGTAGTTGCGCAGCTGCAACGACATAATGAGCACGCGCCAGACGCCTCAGTCCGCGCTGGCGGTGTCGAAGGCTGCCTCGATGGCGTGCTCCAGATAATTCTGACCGGTACGAACGATGCGCTCCGGATCGAGATTGTCGAGCTGCTGCTCGGCCACGTAGGCCTGCCACCGCTGCCCGAGACTGCCCAATTCGGGCAGGTCCTCCACAGTATGGGAGGTGGTGTCGAAGGCGGGCTGTAATCGCCAATGCAACAACTGTGCGGCCGCTTCCCCGATGGCCCCGAGATCGAGCAGGCGGTACACCTCGGGGGCAATGCCGTCGAGGGTCAATCGGGCGATGTCACCGGCGGGTAGGTGGCTGAGTACTTCGGTGATGTCGACCTGAATTTCCGCTGGACCTCGGCCCCATCCACTGATCTGATCCGGCGTATGCAGCACGCGCTGCCCGCTGAGACCCACCAGCTTGCAGTCACCGGTGTCGGTGTTGAGCACCACAATACCCTTGGGGATGTGGGCGACATCGCCAAACCCGAACGTGTCGGTGCTCCCCGCGTAGTGGACCTGCGGTCGGACTTTGGTGAACACGTGGTAGTGACCGAGTAGCACATGGTCGCTGCGCAGTTCGGCGTCATTGATCTCGATTTCGTTGATATCGGCGTAGCGCCGCTCGACGCTCTGCACCAGTGGGTGAGTGATGAGCAGATTCACTCGGTCAACGCTGCGCTCGTGATCAGCGCGATGTAGCGCTTCCACCGTGTCTTCTGCGGTACGCATCTGCGGAACGCAGTGCACCCTGAGAGCGGGGACATCCACCGTTTCATATGACATGCGGTAGGCGAAATGAAACTCCGGGAACGCATCGTCAAGCACGGCATACGGGTTGCCCGTGCCCGGCAGTCGGGGCGTGTCGTGATTGCCACTGATGGCCACCAGTCCCACCCCGTGTTCGCGTAACCTTGAGAGGGCCCGCATCACCACTCGAAAGCTGCGATATGACGGCCGGGGGTGATCGAACACATCGCCCAGCCACACCACCAACTCGGGCTCTTGGGCCAGGCAGGCCTCGATGGCGGCGGCGAAGCTGGCTTCGAAGTCGTGCTCACGCATGTTGACGCCCTCGGATGTGGTGGCCGTATACGCCGACCGCCCGAGGTGGGCATCTCCAATGGCAGCAATCCTCATGCCCCCCATCCTGACTGCTGGGGTGTGACAAGACGGGATACGACAGACGGAACCCTGATCACGAGGATGAAGATTTCTCCAATCGGATGATGATCGACTTGGACGTGGGCGTGCCGCTGCCATCGGCCACCGAATCCAGGGGCACCAACACGTTGGTCTCCGGGAAGTATGCGGCGCACGTACCAATAGCCACCGGATAGGCCACGATACGAAAGTGTTCGGCTCGGCGCACCACGTTGTCGGCCGCCACACCCACCAAATCCACCATGTCAGCATCAACAAAGCCGAGCCGGGCAATGTCGCCGGCGTGGGCAAACAGAACCCGACGACCACCGTGCACTCCTCGATACCGATCGTCGAGGCCGTAGATGGTGGTGTTGTATTGATCGTGGCTACGCACCGTCTGCAGCAATAGGCAATCGTGGGCCATTCGCAGCACCTGGAGGTCGTTGACGCTGAAACGAGCCTTACCCGTGGCGGTGGGAAACTCACGAGTGTCTCGTGGCCCGCTGGGCAGAGTGAACCCACCCGGCACCCGGACTCGCTGGTTGAACCGCTCGAATCCGGGAACAACCTGCTCGATATGCGCGCGTATCACATCATAGTCAGCGGACATGACCTCCCATGCGATGGGATCGTGCGGATCTAGGGCCCGCGCCAACCGGCACACGATGTCGACCTCACTCAGTAGCTCGGTCGACGCTGGCTCCAGGGTGCCGCGTGATATGTGCACCACACTCATGGAATCTTCCACGGTAACCATCTGCTCGCGCCCGCCGGTGCGATCAACCTCGGTACGCCCCAAACACGGCAGGATCAGGGCCTGCCCACCCGTGATGACGTGGGAACGGTTCAACTTGGTTGATACGTGCACAGACAATGTGCAGTTGCGTAGCGCAGCAAACGTGGCGTCGGTATCCGGTGTAGCCGATGCAAAGTTGCCCCCTACAGCGAACAGCACCTGAATGCGACCATCACGCATGCCCTTGATGGTGTCCACCACGTCCACACCATGAACTCGCGGTGCGGCAATGCCGAATTCGGTATCGAGCGCGGCCAGAAAACTCTCCGCGGGCTTCTCGTAGATCCCCATGGTTCGATCGCCCTGTACGTTGCTGTGCCCGCGCACCGGGCACACACCCGCTCCAACGCGCCCGATGTTGCCGCGTAGCAACAAGAAGTTGACCACCTCTCGAATGGTGGCCACCGAGTTGCGATGCTGCGTGAGACCCATGGCCCAGCACACGATGACTCGTTGAGATGCCATGGTGTCGGCCGCCACCGCTTCCATTTCCGCCCGGCTGAGGCCGGTGGACTCCAGGATCTCGTCCCAGTCAATGCCCCGTAACTGAGTACACATGGCCTCGAACCCATCGCAGTGCTCAGCGATGAAATCGTGATCGAGCACCGTGCCGGGGGCGCGGTCTTCCGCAGCCAGCAACAGATGACCGAGCGCCTGGAACAGGGCCAGATCGCCGTTGACCCGAATGGACAAATGACGGTCCGCCAAGGCCGTACCCTTCAGCAACCCAAGCGGTGACTG
>JANYHQ010000237.1 GCA_025358985.1 Acidimicrobiales bacterium | reverse complement strand
CTCACCCATCCGTCCTTCGGGGTGGAGAAGGAGTATCTGGCAGAGGTGGAGGGTGAGCCAACCGCCGGCGTTCTGCGGGCCTTGCGTGAGGGGGTGGAGCTCGACGATGGGCTTACGGCTCCGGCTCGGGTATCGCTGGTGAATGCCACCACCATCCGTCTCACCATCCATGAGGGCCGCAATCGGCAGGTCCGACGGATGCTCGAAGCGGTGGGTCACCCAGTGCGGCGCTTGGTGCGAACGCGGGTTGGTCCCCTGTCGGATCGACACCTCCGGCCGGGAACCTGGCGAGAACTACATCCAAGCGAAGTGCGAGCCCTGGCCATGGCCGCCACCCCCTCGACCCGAGCCGCCAAGCGTCTCCAACGCTTCGGAGTGGGCGATACACCTCCGGAAATCAGAAACTGAACAAACTTTCACTTACGAACGCAGGGAGTGGTGGTGTACGGTCATTCCGTGGCCAATTTTCCTGACGAAGCGGCACTGCGTATCACCATCACCGCCCATCCTGACAACGTGTCGGCGCGCCACCGTTTGGCTGAGCTCATGTTGGATGAGGGCCGGTGGGCCGAGGGTCTGGCGGAATCTCAGCATGGACTTACGGCGTTCCCTGACCACGGAGGGCTGCTGGGAGTGGCCATCATGTGTGCCGAACTCACCGGGGCCAACGAACTTGCCATGCGGTACTCCCGGGTGCTGAGAGTGGTGGGCGAAGGTTTGAGTGCCACCGACCGAGACATGGTGACAGCCAGCGGGGGACCGGTGCGGTGGGGGCGGCGGCGCAGCGATCAGATTGGTGATCCCGAACTGATCGACCTCACCGATCCGCCTCGTTTCAACGAAACCGGTGATCACGGCGTAACACGAGATCGCACGCGCTGGCCCCTGGCCCGACGGGTGAGGCCTGCCCGAGGACCAAATGGGTCCAGTCGCCCACTCATCGTCACCAGTCCTAGCGTCACTTTGGGCGATGTGGCGGGGATGACCGATCTGAAGTGGCGTCTGCAAAGTCTTCTGGGGACCGCCGAAACAGGAACCGGGGCCCGCGGTGGCGCGCTCTTGTTGTTCGGTCCTCGCGGGTGTGCCAAGTCGTATCTCACCGAGGCCATTTCCGGTCAGATGGGGGCACGAATGATTCGCCTCAACCTGCATGACGTGGTTGAGGCCGGCGATCAGGACGGTGCCGAACTGCTGCGAATGGCCTTCACGCTGGCCGGTCAGGCCTCGCCATGTGTGCTGGTGCTCGATGAGATCGATGCTTTGGCAGACCCCAGCAAACTTCACGCCCGCCGGGTGGACGTGTTGGCCATGCGTCTGGCGATGAAACTCGATGAGTGCCAAGGCACCCCTGGCCTCACGATTGTGGGAACTTCGAGTGCACCATGGCGCATCGATTCGGCGCTGCGAGCCCCCGGGCGTTTCGAGCGCGGTCTGTTCGTGCCGCCTCCAGATCTCATGGCTCGGAGTCGGATCCTGGCCGATCGGCTTGGTTATCTACCACTGGCATCCGATGTGAATCCGGGGGAGTTGGCCACCGAAACGGAAGGGATGTCGGCGTCGGACCTGCTGCGGGTGTGCGCCGCAGCCGCAGAGCATGCGCTGTGCGTCAGTCGCCACGCCGGCACGATGTGGCCGGTGACCCAACGCGATCTTCGCCGTGCACTTGACGGTGTCGACCCGTCCAGTCGGGATTGGTTCCTGCAGGCCCACGCCCAGTTACGCAACGGCACCAGCGAGGTGGACAGCGTGTTCGATTACGTCCGCCGCCATGTGCGCCGGTTCTGACCGGAACTGAGGTAAAGGCTGAGGTGGCCCTGATGTGGCGAAGTCCTGGGTGGACGGGGGCCCATTACCGGTAGAGTCCTGCGCCGTGTCGAACCGGATCAGAGCATTGCGAGGCGCCACCACGGTTGATCGTGATGTACCGGAACACATCGACGAGCGAGTCCAAGAATTGATCCGGGAAATGCTGGCGCGCAACGCGTTGGACGAGTCTCAACTCATCAGCCTGCTGTTCTCTGCGACCCCTGACGTCCGCTCAAGGAACCCTGCCACCTCGGCGCGGGCGTTGGGTCTGCACGATGTGCCCTTGTTAGGCCTTCAGGAAATGGGCATCGACGGCATGCTGGGTCTGTGTGTGCGGGTGATGATGCATCTGGAGTGGGACCGCCCGAGAGGTGAATTGCGACATGTGTTCCTGCATGGTGCAGGGGTGCTGCGCCCTGACCTGGCCGACCCCGATCCTGCTGCTCGGGTTGAACCAAACGTGTCTGAACCAGGCCAATCGTGAGCGTGGTGGAAGGGCGCGTTGCCATCATCGGGGCCGGGTTGATGGGCGGTTCGCTGGGCATGGCACTGCGCGCGCAGGGGTGGTTCGTCACCGGCACCGACGCAGAACCGGAGCGGGCCGCTCGTGGTGTGGAACTCGGTGCCTTTGATGATGTGGGAACGGATCCGTCCGCCTTGATCACGTTCGTATGCACTCCGGTCTCGTCGGTGGTGGCATTGGCTCGCGATGCCCTTGCCCACGGTGGCATCGTGACCGACATTGGATCGGTGAAGGGTCCGGTAACAACAGCCCTGGACCATCCTCGATTCATCGGCGGACATCCTATGGCGGGCTCCGAACTCGATGGCATCGATGGATCAGACGCACTCATGTTTCAGGGTCGCACCTGGGTACTCACTCCAACCCCCACCAGTGATGCAGCTTCCTATGCGCGCCTACATGCTGTGATCTCGTCGCTGGGTGCGGTGGTGGTATCCGTGGCCCCGGCGCGCCACGACGAGTTAGTTGCAGTGGTGTCGCATGTGCCGCATCTGGTGGCGGCCACGTTGATGTCGGTGGCCGCCGATGCTGCGACCGAACACAACACACTTCTGCGGATGGCAA
>JANYHQ010000228.1 GCA_025358985.1 Acidimicrobiales bacterium | reverse complement strand
TGAAGCATGAACTGGTGGATCCCGTTCGCCATACGGTGGAATCGTCCACCACCACCGTTGAGGAATCGGTTCATCACTTCATCCAGGTCCATCAGATGGACCGTGTCAAAGTGGTGGCAGCCATCGTTGGTCAATACGACCGTGGCATAGTGTTTCTGAATACTAAGCGCGCATGTGATCGTATGGCTGATGATCTCAAAGAGCTTGGTATCACCGCCCGAGCCATCCATGGTGATCTCACCCAGGAACGACGCAATCGGGCGCTCAAGCAATTCAGTCTCGGTCAGGTCCACGTGTTGGTGGCCACCGATGTGGCAGCTCGTGGTCTACACATCGAAGGGGTCGACGTGGTGGTCCAAGCCGATCTCCCGGACGACCACAAGACGTACCTCCACCGGTCCGGGCGGACCGCTCGTGCCGGCGCCACCGGTGTGGTGGTCACTCTCGTGCAGTGGAATCAGCAGCTCGACGTTACCCGTCTGCAGAAACGCCTGGGTATGAGCCAGGCCATCCCCGAGATGTTCTCCAACGACCCACGTCTGGCCGATCTTGCCTCGTGGGCACCTGTCGCCTAGGCCACCATCTTGACTGAGTGGTGCCTGCAACGGGCGTGCGGTGACGCGCATGAGTTGTTTGCATCGTCATTGGATCTGCTCACCACGGTGGAGCAACCCACCGTCCGCATACTTGTTCCCAACTCGGCAGTGCTCGTGCTTGGAAGTGCTCAGCGCGCAGACATTGTTGGATCGGCGGTTTCCTATGTACACAGACGTTCAGGTGGGGGGGCAGTGTGGTTGGATCCGGCCAGCCAGGTGTGGGTTGACGTGTTGCTTCCAAGGAATGACCCGCACTGGTCCGATGATATCCGCCGGTCCGTGGATTGGCTGGGACACGTGTGGTGGGCGGCGCTGGTCAATCTCGGTGTGCCCAGCGCATCGATGCGGGTGCATGGCGGTGGCCTGGAGAAGAGCAAGTGGTCACCGCTGCTGTGTTTTGCTGGCGTCGGGCCAGGCGAGGTGCTCATCGGTCCCCGCAAGGTGGTTGGCATATCCCAGCGTCGATCACGGCGGGCGGCGTTGTTTCAATGCGGCGTCCTGTTGGACTGGAGCTTCGACCCCATGGTGTTCTCGCCGCAGTCGTGGCCGGGGGTGCCCGACGCTCAAGTGATGGAGGCTGGCGTGGGGCTGCGTTCCATCCTGGGCGCATCGTTGTCGGGAGGCGACGTTGAACAGGCGCTGATGGCTGCGCTCGTGGCAGCATTGTGACATGAGTAATCCCGTCACCCAGGTCAGCGAAGACGCCGAACTCTTGTACGAGATGTCCGAGCACGTGGCCACCATCACGTTCAACCGACCTCAGCGGATGAACACGATTTCCGGGCCGATGCTGGATCTGCTCACCGAATTGTTGCTGCGCGCCGATCGTGACCCCGATGTGCGCGTCATCGTGCTCACCGGCACCGGTCGGGCCTTTTGTGCCGGTCTCGACATCAAGGCACAGGCCTCCGGTGACGGTTTGCTGTCAACCGGTGCTGGTTTCCGACAGATCGACCTGCGCCATACCCCACCCACGGTGCTCCACGCCCTGGACACGCCCACCATTGCTGCGCTCAACGGTTCTGCGGCAGGCTACGGGTTGGACATCGCAGTGGGATGCGACATCCGTATTGCTGCTCGCTCGGCCAAGTTGGCGGTGGCGTTCACCAAGCGGGGCATCGTGCCCGAGTCTGGCGGTACCTGGTTGCTGCCACGCATCGTGGGCTACGCCAAGGCGGCGGAACTCATCTTCACCGGCCGCACGCTTCGTACTGATGAAGCATTGGAGTTGGGACTGCTCAACAAAGTCGTGGATGACGACCTGTTGGCCAAGGAGGCTCGAGCCATGGCACTCGAGATTGCCGCCAACGCTCCACTGGCGGTACAGGCGGCCAAGCGGATGATGCGTATGGGGGAGACGGAGACGTTCGAGCAGAATGTGAACCACGTCTATCTGCAGTTGTTGCCGCTGTTTCGTACCAAGGACTTTGCCGAGGCCATGACCGCCTTTGTGGAGAAGCGTGAGCCGGTGTTCGAAGGCCGCTAGGTCTCTGAAGGGGTGCGCTCAGGCCTTCCACTCGTTGCGCCCGCTACGGACACCGGTGGAAGACACCCCCCACAGTTGCCGTGAGATCTCCAGTTCCACGGCGTGGGCGGGGATGATGTGGGGCGGCCGGGGCGCCATGGCGATAGGTGGGAGTCCGGCCAGCGCGGCGTCGCGCTGAGCGGCGGACAGGTACCAACGATCCTCGGTGATCTGTGCCCATTTGTCGGCACCCATCACCAAGATGTCGTAGCCGTGGGCCACCTCCACCAGCAACTGAGAATCAGTGACGACCACCCCAATCCACGGTCGGTTGGCCAGCAGTTGTCGCAGAGCGTCGGCTCGATCGTCCACGGGAGGGCCATCGGTAGCCTCCTTTCCGAGCGCCACCCTGGACAGCACGAGATCAACCCGTTCGAGTTGGCATTGCTGCCAGGCCGCTTCGGCGACGGCGACATGGGCGATGGTGGCGGGGTTGAACGATCCCGGATAGCACCCGATCATGAGGCCTCACTGGCGCCCAGTTTATCGGTGAACACGGCGCAGTCCCGCGCCTGTACCCGTCCAGCGGGGATTCCCACGTCATGGGCCATGAGGCGGCGCACCGCGGAGGACTTGGCGGCGCCGGTGGCCAGCCACACCACATGCGCCGCCCGGGCCAACTCGGGATAGGTGAGGGTGATGCGTCGGTGGCCCTGGTACTCGCCGGTGACCGCGACACTGCGGTCGGTGACGTCAAGCACAGGATCGCTCGGTACCAGTGAGGCGGTGTGCCCGTCCTCACCCAAGCCCAGATGAACCACGTCGAGTCCGTCAGGACACCACCTCCGCAGGAGTGACGCATAGCCGTTGGCGGCAACCCTTGGATCCTGCATCACGTCCATGAGATGAATGTTGGCGTTTGGGAGGGGGACCTCGAACAGTGCATTGACGAGCTCAACGGCGTTGCGGTGTATGTCGCCGTCTGGAGCGATCCGTTCGTCCACCTGGAACAGGTGTACGTGAGGCCAGGGCAGGGGCTCTTGGGCCAGGGCCCGCAAGAACAGCGATGGCGTGGATCCTCCGGATACCGCCACGGTGGCCGCTCCCCGGGAGGCCACTGAAATGCGCAGTTCAGTGGCTACAGCATCAGCGGCGGCGGCCGCGGCGGCCCCGTTGGTGGGGCTCACGATCAGGCGACAGACGGGGGGGTGTTGGTTGTTCATGCAGTTTGGACCTTACGTCCCTGGGAACAGCTGTTCGATGACGAAAAATAAAGGTGAAGAGACGCGACCAACCATTGACGAAATGGGTCAAAGTGGTACGCTGGGACTTCCAAGTGGGGGGAAGTGGGAGTTCGTACTACTCCTGTGACCTTCCCCGATCAGTTCTCCTTCTCTCGTTCAAATCCCTTTCTCGAAGCCCACTGGACCACGCATGTTTCTCGACAGCTACAAGCATGCCCTGGATCCGAA
>JANYHQ010000178.1 GCA_025358985.1 Acidimicrobiales bacterium | reverse complement strand
GGCACGGTTGCGAAGCGTCCACGTAAGAGGCGCCAGTGGGTCACCGTTGGCGGGCAGGATGCCCATCCGTCCCGCCAGTTCGTCAAGGTTCTCGTGGTCGTCGAGGAGAGCAATGGCAGACGAGTCCGGGGTGCTGGCAGCCCATGCGAACAAGCTCGGCAGATTCGGCTGACTATCGGCTGTGCTGAACAGCTTCTGCAAGTCCGGTCGGCGAACCCACAGATCCACGAGTTCGTTCAACGACTTGCGGACAGGTGCTCGCACCACCACGCCGTGGGCGACAAGGTCAGCAACCGTCGCCCGGAGGGTGGGAGATTCCGAAGGTGCACTTACGGCATCGGGGTTGCGCCAGGTGCGCACGAACACGGTGGAGTAGACCAACCACACACCGCTGCCCACCAAGAGCGCAAACACCACTCCGCCTATGAGGGAGTACGCCGCAGCCCTGGGCGCGCCCTGGCTTCGATTCAGTGATCGCCCTTCTGACGGCCCTTTGGAAGTGATGAGCGCAGTCATGGCCCGTGACATTACTGGGCCAGTGCGTGGCCCTTGCGGACCGCTGCGGTCTGGCAGGCTCGCCGGGTGACCCGTCGTCTCGTCATCGTGGCCCATGAGGTGGGGGCATGGGTGCATCACCGAGCCGGCACCGCCCAGGTGGCGTCCGCCGCCGGATGGCAGGTGACCCTGGTGATGGGTGGCCAGGGGGACCCGGTGCCACTGGCCGACGGTGACATACCCATCCATCAGTCGCTGCCCATGGCACGAGGCCGCAGCGGTCCACGCGACATTGTGGCGTCCATTCTGATGCTGCGCCGAGTGATGGGCGACGCCGACGTGGTGGAGTTGGTGACCCTGAAGCCAATTGTGTTTGCCATGGTGGCGTGGCGCACGTTGCCCCGTCGTCGACGGCCCCGCGTGGTGGCCACGTTCGCTGGACTCGGCACCGTGCTCGACGCCGCGTTGTCGAAACGGTTCAATCGGTGGAACTGGTTCGCAGTGATGCTCCGACTTCTATTGCGCGGCCACGCCACCGTACTGGTAGAGAACCCCGATGACGCCGCCAGCCTCATCGATGCGCACATCGTGCGCCGCGCCGACGTCACCGTGGGGCCCGGCGTGGGACTGCCGCCTGAATGGCTGGCCCTCCCCCCCAACCCGCCCGTCACCTCCTTCTCAGGTCCCGTGCGCGTCCTCTATGTGGGGCGCCTCATCGCCAGTAAAGGGGTGGTTGATCTGGTGGAAGCGGCGCGAATACTTCAACTTCGGGGCACCTCGGTCGAAGTGGTCCTGGTGGGTGCTCTCGATGATCGAAATCCCAGTGCCATCAGCGCCGCCGAAGTACAGGAGTGGCAACAGCAGGGTGTGGTGCAGTGGCACGGACACGTCACCGACATGCTTCCCGAGTACCGGGCGGCCCATTTGGTTGTGCTGCCATCGCATAGAGAAGGACGCCCCCGCTCGTTGATGGAGGCCCAGGCGCTGGGTATCGCCGTGGTGGCCACCGACGTGCCCGGGTGTCGTCAGGGGCTCGACCCCGATGTCACCGGTGTATTGGTTCCGGCCCACAATCCAAGTGCGTTGGCCAATGCCATCGAAGGGATGGCCACCGACCATGCTCGTCGGACCCGCATGGGCACCGCTGCCAGGCAGTATGCGCACGAACGATTCGGCGCCCAGGCCTTTCTTGATGTTTGGACCACCACTGTTCTGGGGACCGATCCCTCGGCCAGAACGCAACCGGAGGGCGTCGTGTAGGGCTGGCGAGTACTGAAGCGGAGCGGAGGAGCGCAGCCCCAGTGTTGCCGCCGATCTCATCGGTTTGCCATCCGAGCGTCCATCCAGCCACGAACACAGGACATGAGCACCCGCCAAACCTCCCCCTCGCCGTACCGTTCCCCTGCCTCACCCGTATCTCGTCCCGGCGTTCTACAGGGTGCCCTCGCAGGATTGCTGGCGGCGGCCACCGGCTTGGCCGCCGGAGAACTGCTCAGCGGACTCAATCGCAAACTGACTTCGCCGGTGATCGGAGTAGGCAACCGCGCCGTTGACCTGGTGCCACAGCCCCTGAAGCGTTTCGCCATCCGTCAGTTCGGCACGCATGACAAGCAGGCGCTGCTCATCGGCATGTTCGTGGCCATCGCCATCTTCGCCATCGTGGTAGGGATCCTGGCCACCCGTCGCAAGCTCATCGGCATCATTGGATTGACCGCCTTCGGCGCCCTCGGCGCGTTGGCTGCCGTCACCGGGCGCACCGGGTCGTTCAGTGACGCCCTGCCTTCCATCCTGGCCGCCGTGGTGGCCATTGTGATGCTGATGGGCCTGTTGGGAGCGGCCCGCGGCACTCACCCCAATCCCGCCGCCGCCTCCCCTGGGCCAGGCAGCGTGACCACCCCCCGCAACGCTCCTGACGACATGCTGGGGCGCATCATGGCCAAGATCCAAGACGGTGAACCCGCACGGGTCACGGCCACAGCTTCTGCGCCCGCGGTGTCGCCGGCGGTGTCTCGTCGTGGGTTCCTGGCCCTGTCCGGGGCCGCCGCCGTGGCCGCCGCCGGCATGGGTACCGCGGGTCGGTTGCTACAGCGCTCCACTGGTTCCATCAAAGCTCGCGCCAGCCTGGTGTTGCCCAAGGCCCGTAAGCCGCTGGCCGCCGCCCCCGCCGGTGTAAGTGTGACGGAACTCAACGTTGCCACGCCGTTCTTCACGCCCAACAACAAGTTCTACCGAATTGATACGGCGCTCGAAGTGCCCAAGATCGATGTGGACACATGGGAATTGAAGATCAAGGGCATGGTAGGCCAAGAACGTACGTACACCTACGAAGATCTGCTCAGCCGCAATTTGGTGGAACGCGACATCACCCTCACCTGCGTGTCCAACGAGGTAGGTGGCATTCTCATGGGCAATGCCCGCTGGCTGGGCGTGCCGCTCAAGGAACTGTTGGATGAAGCTGAAGTGAAGAACGGGGCCACGCAGATCGTGGGTCGTTCGGTGGACGGGTGGACGTCGGGCTTTCCCACCAAATTGGCCATGGACGGACGAGATGCCATGGTGGCCATTGCCATGAACGGTGAGCCGCTGCCGTTTGCCCACGGATTTCCCGCTCGGCTCATCATCCCCGGCATCTACGGGTACGTGTCGGCCACCAAATGGCTCACCGAAATTGAGCTCACCACGCTGGAAGACTTCGACGCATACTGGGTACCTCGTGGGTACGCCAAGGAAGCGCCCATCAAGCTGGCGTCGCGCATCGACGTGCCCCGGGGCCTGTCCACCATCCCGGCCGGCAAGGCAGCCGTGGCGGGCGTGGCGTGGGCACAGACGGTAGGTATCGCCAAGGTGGAAGTGAAGATCGACGACGCCGAGTGGAAGGAGGCCGTCCTGGCCGATGAGCAATCGGTGGACACGTGGCGCCAATGGCATCTGGAATGGGACGCCACCACCGGATCGCATTCAATTTCGGTGCGCGCCACCGACAAGAACGGCAAACTGCAGCAAGAGGACCGCAAGGCCCCCCTGCCCAACGGCGCCACCGGCTGGCACCAAATCATCTCGCTGGTCAGCTAAGCGTTACGCCGCCGGGTCTGGGTGCCCCGAATAAAGGTCGAAAATCTTCCCACTTTCACCAATAAGCGGGTAAAATCGTCCAGTGGCGACCAATCGCGAGGCAATAAGGGTGGGAAATCTTCCACTGTTGACTTCCTACGGGACTCTGGAACGAGGGACCGCCACGTCGTATAAGCGGCTCGCACTGGCGGCGAAACGCGGCGAGGCCATCCGCTTGGCCGCCGGTTTGTACGTCGAAGGCGCATTGCTCCCACCTGAGCAACTTGCCCATCATCACCTGTTTGCCATCATCGCGGAAATTTGGCCCGGTGGGGTGATCAGCGGACGTAGCGCATTCGGTCCGAAGGACAACCCGGTATACGTGGCCCACACCGGAGCAGGCCGAAGATCTCCGCTGGTACTGCCCGGCGTCATAGTCATCCCTTGGGCCGGACCCGGATGGATGCCGGGAGACGTGGCCATCCCTGGCGGGATCTACCTCGCTGGCCCTGCCCGGCGTTTAGTCGAAAACGTCGATGTACGCGGCCGCCCCGGCGCCTGGCGGGCAGGGACGGACGTTGTCGAAGACCACATTGACGAACTGGCCCGCACCGATGGCGCTGGTGGTGTTCACGAGGTGCTGCGCCAACTCGATCTCATCGCCGAATTACTCGATCCCGGACCAGTCGAGGCTGTCCGACTGCGCCTGCGCGCGGTGCTCGGCTCGTTCACTCCACATCCCGACCTACCCAGCTCAGGTCGACTCGGTGCCCGACTCGCCGGAGTGCCGTACGACGCGCACCGCCTTAGCATGCTCGAACGCTTGATGAATGTGATTCGGAACCGCTCGCCGAGACCAGTTCCGGAGGGCAATTCCTCCTTGCGCTGGACGTGGCAACCATTCTTTGAGGCTTACTTCTCAAACTTCATCGAAGGGACAGAGTTCGGTGTGGACGAAGCCCGTCACATAGCCGTCGACGGGTTTATTCCTGGGGCTCGACCGGCCGACGCGCATGACGTGATTGCTACGTACCGCCTGGCAGTTGACAACCGCGACCGGATCACCATCCCGAGGTCGGGCAATGAACTCATCAACATCCTGAAGAGTCGCCATGCACTATTGATGGCAGCGCGGCCCGACAAACAGCCGGGCCAGTTCAAGACCGTCCCAAACTTCGCAGGCGGATACGAATTTGTCGAACCGCGACTGGTGATCGGCACACTTACTCAAGGCTTCGAGATGTGCTCCGAAGCGATAGACCCATTCGCTCGCGCCGTGGCGATGATGGTGCTCATCACCGAGTGCCATCCGTTCCTCGACGGTAACGGCCGCGTCGCACGGTTGTGTTCGAATTCCGAACTCTCCGCTGCTGGGGAGGTGCGCTATTGCATTCCCACGGTGTACCGCAACGACTATCTAGCCGCGCTCAATGGCTTCTCAAACGGAAATGGCGCAGGTGAGTCGCTCATTTCGGTCCTTGAATTCGCGCAACGTTGGACCGCCGCTGTCAGTTGGGAAAACTACGACGAGGCGCGGTCCACTGTGGCGGCCTGCAACGCATTCCAGGACCCCGGCATCGCCGACCGCACTGGCGTGCGACTACTGATGCCGGCCCGACACAGCGGTTGATTGTCGGCCACAAACTTCTTTGGATCTGTCATCCGTGTTGCGAACCAGCCACGAAGAAGGCCCGTAGTTCGACAACACGCCGATCGACACCAAACCCCTGTCCCCAAAGGATCCCCCACCATGAACAAGCGTCTCGCCCGCAGTATTGCTGGCCTCACCCTGACCGGCGCGCTCATCACGTCCGGTGCCGCTCTGGCTGCCACCACCCCCGTTGCCTCCCAGAGGGATGCGGTGAAGGCTGGCGTTCCCGCCACCGGAAAAGGCTCACTCAAGGGCATGGCCCAAGACCCCGCCGCCACCGCCGCCTCCAACAACCCCGCCCTCAGCACACTGGTAGCCGCAGTGAAGGCGGCCGGACTGGTGGACACGCTCAACGGCCCCGGCCCATTCACCATCTTCGCCCCCGCCAACTCGGCATTCGCCAAGTTGCCCGCAGGCACCGTCGACACCCTGGTGAAGCCCGAGAACAAGGCCACACTGACCTCCATCCTCACCTACCACGTCATTGCCGGCAAGAAACTGTCCTCCAAGGACCTGGCCAAGACGTCGACTTACACGACCGTGAACGGCGAAAGCCTGTCGGTGAAGGTGACCGGTAAGAAGATCACTGTGAACGGGACCACCAAGGTGGTTCTGGCCGACGTACAGGTGGCCAACGGCACCGTGTTCATCATCGACAGCGTGCTGATGCCAAAGAACCCGGCCGCCGGCACCCCCATGGCCACTGAAGCCGATGCCGCCGCCGTGGGTGTCCCGGCCACTGGTTCCGGCTCACTGAAGGGCATGGCTGCCGACCCGGCCGCCACCGCCGCATCCAACAACCCCGCCCTCACCACCCTGGTAGCCGCAGTGAAGGCCGCCGGACTGGTCGACACGCTCAACGGCCCCGGCCCATTCACCATCTTCGCCCCCATCAACTCGGCATT
>JANYHQ010000123.1 GCA_025358985.1 Acidimicrobiales bacterium | reverse complement strand
GTGGGTGGTTGGTTCGCCAAGTTCACTGTGTTTCGGGCGGCGTTGGATGCTGGCGGCACCTGGCCGGTGATCCTGGCCTGCATCGCTGCGGTCAACTCCGTGGTGGGTGCCACCTATTACCTGCGCATCATGCGTGAGATGTGGATGAAGCCTGTCCCCGACGGTGAAACCAGTCCCATAGTGGTGCCCGCCTCGTTGCAGTTGACCATTGGCCTGTGCGCCATTGCCGTGGTGGCCTTCGGTGTGGTGCCCGGATTGGTGGGCCACTTCTCCGACATCTCCAGCTTGCGGCCGTAAACCCGGGGCTTACCCGGCCCGGCTCGTTCTGGCCAGATCTACCCCCCAAACTCCGTCGTCGAATCGTCACTGACGAATTTCGAGTTTCGCCCGAACTGCTGTGTCACGTGAAACTCGATTCGATCCGAGGGTTCGTCATCCGGGGTCCGCACTTGCAACTTTCCAACATCAGGCAAGGAAGTCTCGAAGTGCGGGGCTCGGTTAGGTCCAGGTGTGGCGGATTTCGCGCAGCTGTGGCGCACACCCGCCGACTACACGCCACAGGCGCGCGCAATCCGCCACACTTGCCGTGATCAGAACGGCACGTGACGATTCGACCTTGGGTGGGAGCGGTGGCGGTCGTGTCACGTGACGATTCGACCACGGGTGGGGAGCGGTGGCGGTCGTGTCACGTGACGTTCACGCCGTAACCCGGGGTCTGGGCTCGCCCCTGTGCTAGGCGAAGTGCTCGCGCGCTGCCTGCAATAGTTGAGGCAACAACACCACGTTTCGTTCTGAAGGATCTTGGCGAGGAATCTGGCGTCCGGCGCCTGCGTGAGCCAAAATTGCGGCGTCGTCGTCGCCGATTTCGGTAATGTCACTCCAGCGAAACGAGGTGGTGGCCCTACGGCCGGCACTGAGGCGACCCATCACCACGCCAGAACTGGTGAGACGCAGCCGCCCGATACGGATGGGCACGCCGTGCTCGAGCCTGTCTACTGTCTCGCGGATGAGGCGGGGCTCGATCACCTGGCGGGCCAGGTTTACGGCGGCGGTGAAGCCTTCCTCTTGCGCACTGCGGGCCTTGCCGTCGTAGTGGGTGGCCGACAACACGATGCGCACGGTGGAGTGCTTGCCCCACAGCAGATAGGTGAGCCGATCCCACTTCGCATTTCGGCCTGATTGATCCACTTCGGCCCAGTGCGCAACTGCATGGATCCGATCCAGCGGAACGCTGAGCGAGCCCCATTGCAACAGGTCCGGGCGCAGCTTCAGTCGACGGCGCTTCAGGGGCCCCAATGGCACATCACGGTCGAACAGGATGCGCTCGGCGTCGAGGGAGCCAGCACCGAGGCGCATGGCCCCGAGCCGAGGAGCCGAGCGGACATGGGCAGTCCAGATGTCGCCATCCCAGTACCGTTCATCGTGGCGTTGGCTGGGGTCGGGGTACCAGGCCGCGGCAGGGCTGGGAGCGGCCAGCGGTGTGCGAGTTCCAACCAGGGTCATGAATGGTGGCCCTTTCCTTGAGTCCGTGAGTTGCGCAAATTGCCCAATCAACAGAGTGGCCATTAGGTCCATCGACTCACTTGTCCCCGACCTTGATGGGGTCTCACAACTGAACTCTGACTCAGGGTCCGCACTTGTCAGGGACGCTGAGCAATGGCCTCGATGGTGATTCCACCCCGGGGTTGTTGGGTGAGGTGCACTCGCACAGACTTGGGTGAGGCGGTGGTCATGATCTCGTCGGCGATCTCGGCGGCCAGCGCTTCGGCGAAGGCCGGCCGATCCCGAAAGCGCCACAGATACAGCTTGAGACTCTTCGACTCCACGCACCACTGAGCGGGTTCATATTCGATGCTGACCGTGGAGATGTCGGGCTGACCCGTGACCGGGCATATAGAGGTCAGCTCGTCAGAGGTGGCCCGTACCGTGACCACACCATCGGGCGCCGGGAAGCACTCCACGTGATCCACCGGGTGCTGAACGGTGTGGCCCAGGATGGTGAGTACACCGGGAGACGGATCAGATTTGGATGCAGCCATGGGTTGATCCTGACATCTCCTCGGGCTGTGACACTGGGGATGTGTCAGAAGTGGCTTCACGGTTGTTGTCCGATCTCATCATTCGCAACGGACCGGTACCGTTCTCCGTGGCCATGGATGTGGCGTTGTACTCATCGGGTGGGTTCTATGCCGCAGGTGGTGGTGCCGGTCGCCGCCGAGACTTCATCACCAGTCCGGAGGTCGGTGCACTGTTCGGGGCTCTGTTGGCCAACGCTTTGGACAGTCGATGGGAAGTGCTGGGTTGTCCCGATCCGTTCATCGTGGCCGAGGTGGGGGCAGGGTCAGGCATGCTGGCCCGTACGGTGCTCGCCGCCGCACCTCGGTGCCGCCAAGCACTGCGCTATGTCATGGTGGAACGTAGCGAATCGATGCGCGCATTGCATTCCCAATACCTGTCATTGACGGCCGCTGATGAGCTGCTCGGCCGCAGCACAGAAGGCCGTCGCAGCTCGGAGGAAGATGCCCAGATCATCCCCGGGCAGGGCCCATTGGTGGCGTCGATGACGGCCTTGCCTGCGCAACGTTTTCGCGGTGTCATAGTGGCCAACGAGCTGCTGGACAATCTGGCCTTCGATTTGCTCGAGCGACGCGTCGATGGATGGGCTGAAGTGCGCGTGACCAACGGGGCTTATGGGGCACTCCAAGAGTTGCTGGTGGCGGCGGCCCCGGAACTCGATGCCTGGGCTATGGCCATTGCCCCGGACGCGCCGATCGGTGGCCGGATCCCACGGCAGGTGCAGGCTCGGGAGTGGGTTCACGCGGCATGCTCCGCTCTCCAAGCGGGCTCCGTCGTGGCGGTGGATTACGCAGTGAAGGAAACGGCATCGTTGGCCCACCGTGACCCGGCCGAATGGCTACGCACCTACCGGGCCCATGGCCGGGGACGCCACCCGGTCGAGGACGTCGGTTTACAGGACATCACGGTGGAGGTGGCCATCGACCAACTGCCGAAGCCGACTCATATCAGCACCCAGGCCGATGCACTCGTGCGGTGGGGCATCGCCCCTCTGGTGGCACAAGCGCGCTCCACCTGGCATGAACGAGCCAGTATCGGCGATCTTGCTGCGCTGCAAGCCCGAAGCCGGGTTCAGGAGGCTGAGGCACTCACGGACCCCACCGGACTGGGATCGTTCACGGTGATGGAGTGGGACGTGGGGCGTATCGCTAGTGTCCAACCATGACCGAGCCACTGCTGGATGCCCTGCTACAGGAGAACCGGACCTTCGCCCCATCAGGTGAAGTGGTGGCCAATGCGCTGCTCAGCAATCGTCACTTCCACGATGAAGCGGCCAAGGACTGGCAGGGTTTCTGGGCGGGTCAGGCGCGTGAGTTGCTCACCTGGTCCAAACCCTTTACGGACGCCAACATTGCGTCGTGGGATTTGCCGTTTGCCACTTGGTTCTCCGACGGCGAGTTGAACGTCAGTGTCAATTGCCTGGATCGTCACGTGGAGGCTGGACGAGGCGCCAAGGTGGCGTTCCACTTCGAGGGGGAGCCGGGCGACACCCGCAGCATCACGTATGCCGATCTGCTGGATGAGGTGCAGCGATTT
>JANYHQ010000079.1 GCA_025358985.1 Acidimicrobiales bacterium | reverse complement strand
ACGGTGCCGAAGAAGTTCAGGTCGGTACGCATCTCTGGAGTCCACAATCTCTGATGCGGGTGCGATGGCCACCCGTTGTGGATGTCACTGTACGAAATCTGGAGGCGGTAGCGGCAGCCGAGAAGCCCTGTTGTGTGTCGGTAGGATGAATCCTCATGGCCACTCCACCCCCCGGCGACCGCGAAATCCTCACCTGGCCCCTGTTCGGCGTGGCCGGCCGAGAATTATCGATGCAGGTGGCCGAGAGTGGGTACCGGCCCGACATCGTGCTGGCCATCGCCCGCGGTGGCCTGTTTCCTGCCGGGTCACTTGGTTACGCGCTGAGTATCAAGAACGTGTTCGTCATCAGTGTGGAGTACTACACGGGAGTGGGCGAGACGCTGGACTTTCCAGTGATGCTGCCGCCTCAGTTGAACTTGGTGGACATCAAGGACAAGAACGTGCTCGTGGTGGACGATGTGGCCGACACCGGTCATACGCTCAAGGCGGTCCAGGACTTCATCAGCGGCGGGGTGGGAGATGTGCGGGTGGCGGTGATCTACGAAAAGCCCAAGTCGATTGTCAAGTGTGAGTACGTCTGGCGACGAACTGACCGCTGGATCGACTTCCCGTGGTCGGACACTCCGCCCGTGTTGCTGCCCAGCGGCGAACTGAACTCCGCCGACCTCGAAGGTCACTGAGTCCGTTCACCACGAATTGCATAGCTGTCACCGCCACCGTTGACGGGAAAGCGCAACGTTCGTGTATTGGTCGTGGCATTTCGCAACCGCGACAGTCATATGCCCACCGAAACGTACCTGTAGGAACCGTGAACTTCGTTTCCAGGGTATTTGGCCCAAGGGGGATGACTAGCGGCTGCAGATTCCTTATGTTGCTGTGCTGCTCCAACGAGGAGTCGTGAGGTCCTAGGAGGTCCTTCGTTGGAACATGCGCATCTCAGGCTCGATCGGCCCTCCGCTCCCACGGCCAAACTCGAGGCGTTCCTCAGCGCGCATACCAGTGAGACCCCGTTCGTGGCCATCGATCTCGACATCGTGGCCGAGCGCTACCACGCCCTCGCCGAGGCCCTTCCCCAGGCCGATGTGTTCTATGCCGTCAAGGCCAATCCCGCCCGGCCGATCCTGGATCTGCTGGTGGCGGCTGGATCCAAGTTCGACGTGGCATCGCGCCACGAAGTGCAGATGGTGCTCGACGCCGGCGCCGAGCCGTCACGGATCTCCTTCGGCAACACCATCAAGAAGGCGCGCGACATTGCCTGGGCATATGAGCAAGGAGTTCGTCTCTTTGCGTTTGATGCCGAAGAGGAACTGTCGAAGCTCACCGAGCACGCCCCCGGTGCCACGGTGTTCTGCCGGGTGCTGTGTGACGGCAGTGGCGCCGATTGGCCCCTCAGCCGCAAGTTTGGTTGTGAGCCCGAAGAAGCAGCGCGTCTCGTGGTTCTGGCGGCCCGGGCCGGTCACCCGGTAGGCGTGTCGTTCCATGTGGGTTCACAGCAACGCGATCTCACCGCATGGGACCGTGCGCTGGCCGAAGTGGCCTATGTGGCTGACGCACTCCACGATGGTGGACACCGACTGGCGGTCATCAATGTAGGTGGCGGGTTCCCCGGCAGGTATCAAGAGGCCATGCCTCCCATTGCCGCATACGGCCAGGCCATCAGCCAGGCGTTGGCAGATCGTATGCCCACCTATGTTGACAATCCGGTGTTGGTCATTGCTGAACCGGGCCGCTATCTGGTGGCCGATGCTGGTGTGTTGCAAACCGAAGTGGTGTTGGTGTCGCGCAAGTCCGAGTTGGACGAGCGACGATGGGTCTATCTCGATTGCGGCAAGTTCGGTGGTCTCGCCGAAACGATGGATGAAGCCATCCGGTATCGCATGCGTACTCCTCACGATGGTGGCATCGACGGGCCGGTCACCCTCGCTGGCCCTACCTGCGATTCGGCCGATGTGCTCTACGAAAAGACCGATTACCGGCTGCCCCTGGCTCTCACGTCGGGCGATCGGGTGGAATTGCTGTCGTGCGGGGCGTACACCACCACGTACTCGGCCGTTGGGTTCAACGGGTTCGCCCCGTTGCGTGAACACTTCGTATAGGTAGCCTGAGCGGATGGACGCCCCGGCCATCCCCAGTGCAGATGTCTCGCACTCTCATCGTCAACCCGCCACCTTTGCCGAGCGAGCCACGCTGGCGGTGTTGGTCACTGTCGTTGCCTTGGGACTAGCCGTAGACACCCGTCGGCACCGCACCGACACCAGCCTCGACACCTTCTTCACCTCCGCCCATGCACTGCTGTACGCAGGGTGGCTGGCCTGCGCCGTGTTCCTGCTGTACGTGGTGCGGCGACGCATGGCCGAGGGCGGGCGCAGCATCATCCAGGCAGTTCCGCTCGGCTTCGAGGGTGCTGTGGTGGGCGCCTTTTTCTTCGGGATAGGTGGGGCCATGGATTTGCTGTGGCATACCCAGTTCGGTATCGAACGGGAACTGAAGATCTTGTTCAGCCCCACCCATCTGCTGCTGATGGGTGCCATGTTGCTGTTGGCCTTTGGTCCCATTCGAGCAACGTGGATGGTGGACCAGCCTCCTCGGGCCCGGAACATGTGGCCGGTGATGCTCAGTGCGGGGGCGCTGTCGTCGGTGTTGGCGGTGTTCTTCCAGTACGTGTCGTCATTTGATCGGCCGGTGTTCACCGCCACGCTTCCAGCGCTGCTGGGACTGGACCAGATCGTACGTACGCAGTCGATCGTGGGGCTCATCATCACCACGGCATACCTATTTGGCCCGGTGCTGCTCATTGCTCGCCGATGGGTTCTGCCGTTGGGCGCTTGCACGCTGAGCTTTGCCGTGGTGGCGGCCAGCAATTTCATATATACGAACTTTCGACCGGTGCGCTTGACACTGGTACTCGTCGTCGGTGGTGTGGCCGTTGACGTACTGGCGTGGGGGTTGCGCCGATGCCCAGCCCGAATCGGCTTTCGCCTCTTCGGGGCGTTGGCTCCGTTGTTGTTGTGGAGCATCTACTTGGTGGGTACGGTGCCCGGTCACCCCATCACCTGGAGTGCCGAGCTGTGGACCGGGGCGGTGGCGTGGTCAGCCCTCGTGGGTCTGGCCATCACGGTGCTGCTGCTGCCCCCGGTGGGAGCACCGCGTTCACACCTCGACAGCTAACCCCAGTCAAGGCTGGATTTCTATGGTGACCCGGCGACTC
>JANYHQ010000077.1 GCA_025358985.1 Acidimicrobiales bacterium | reverse complement strand
CCTGCCCTTCGTGTGGTCGAGCCGAAATCGACGTCATCAAGGTGGCCGAGGAGGCCCAAGAAGCGTTGCGGTCACTCAATCTGCCCATTCAGGTGGCGGTCATGGGGTGCGTGGTGAACGGTCCAGGTGAGGCGGCGTCGGCTGATCTGGGTATTGCTGCGGGTCGTCATCGTGGTCACCTGTTTGTGAAGGGCAAAGTGGTTCGGGTGGTGCCGGAGAACGAGATGGTAAGCGCGCTTGTGGCCATGGCAAAGGAGATTGCCACCACGTCCATCGACACGGTGTTGTCCAATGCCGACGAGGGGGCGGCGGCGGAAGCGGAGAAGGATCGACGGTTGCTCTTGGGCGAGCAGGGCGACGACGTCAATAACTCGGAGGAACGCATCGAACTCATCCGCAAAACTACGGCTTCAACCTGAGCCGTCTCACCGCTGGGCCGATAGGGTCTCGTTCATGCGCACTGCACTGGCCCGTCTCTATCTGCGGCTGATGCGGTGGACTACCGTGTTGATGGAGCCCGTGCCGAGCAAGTGTGTGATCATCGCAGGGCCCCACACCACCAACGTTGACTTCCTACTCACCATCGCCATGAGCCGAGTCAAAGGCGTGTCCATCAAGTGGTTGGGTAAGGAACAGTTGTTCAAACCTCCCTTTGGGTGGTTCATGCGAGCGGTGGGTGGTGTGTCAGTGAAGCGGGACTCCGCCCACGGGATGGTGGCCTCGTTGAGCGAGGAGTTTGCGCAGCACGCAGAGTTGCACCTGGTGGTGCCGGCCGAGGGAACTCGATCCCGCACGGAGTACTGGAAGTCTGGCTTCTATCGCATTGCCCTGGCCGCCAACGTGCCGGTGCTGTGCGCTTACGTTGATGGGCCCACCCGCAGTGGAGGTTTCGGGCCGGTGATCCATCTCACTGGCGATGTCGGCGTGGACATGGACAAGATCCGGGCCTTTTATGGCGACAAGGACGGCCTGAAGCCCAACCGCTTCGGGCCAATACGTCTGCGTGACGAAGACGTCACCCCCACCTAACCCCTGCCCCGCGCCACCTTGTTCTCGTCGCAAAATTCACTCGCCGGCGACGAGTTTTGCTACGGGTTGGGTGGGGGCGAAGAGGGGGTCACCGACTCAGCGCCCCGGGGATCTCACATGCTGCGCCCCAGTCGACTTCCACACTCACCGCCCGATTGGCGTGAGGCCCTGCCGCCCACGATGGCATCACCATCGAATACAGGCCGCCCCCGCCCGCTTGGATCACCAGCACATCATCGGGTGAGCGGAAGGCTGGCACCGAGGGGTCGTCGCCATCGTCTCGGTGGGGTAGCGCACTGTTGACTTCACGTAACAAACTGAGTGGATTGACGCCTCGTAGGGCAATGGCCGCCGCCACGGTTTGTCCGGTATAGCCAGCCTTAGCCAGCACCGTGGCGTGATCGGGATTGAGCACCACCACGGCCTGGCCATTACGGAAGTTGGCGTTGTTGGACCCCACGTTGGCCAGGCATCGTGCTAGTTGATCCAGCAGTCGATCCGCCCCCTTGGGGTCGTCGCCGTCGATAATGGCCAACACTGAATGGGGCGCTTCGGCTCCGATCACGGTAACCACGCTCTGGTCGGCCTTCCATCCCCGACGGACATGCAGCGGCAGGAACGGGCTGTGCTCTTCGTCTTCCCCCAAACAGTATGTGAACTTACCAGCATGACCGAGGAGCGCCATGTCGCTGACGCCCGGTTTCACACCGCCGGCATTGGTCATGGTGAGTCGCAACGCGCGCCCCACGGACGCATTGGCGCGGTGCCCGGGCCCCAATGCGCCGAAGCCCGACGATATGGACACCATTGCGCGGGCCGGCCCGTTGACGATCACCAAAGGTGCGGTGCAGTGGGTGGTGGACTGCATCTCCGTGGCATCGAACGCCGGATCCAACACTGCCCGCACTGCTGCCAGCACCACCGGAACGTGGTCAGGCAGACATCCGGCCATGACGCAGCATGCGGCCATCAGTGACACCGTGACGTTGCCGCCCAGTGGCCCCATGGTGCCCAGACTCAGCGAAGCGTCCAAACCGCTGGCCACCACAAACCGATCCACTCGCGCCTCGGTGGGGATCACCACCGGAAGCCCATCGGTACATCCCAACTCGTGGAGCAGCTCCAGCGCCGCGTATTCGTCCTCGGCCTGCAGAAACGTCATCTGCTCAGCGCGCTGACGATGTCGTCGACAACGTCGAGGGCGATTTGGCGCATCCGGGTTCGCCCGGTACTGGCCACGGGATGCGGAAGTTGGACTCTCGGAACATCAGCCATGCCTGCAGCGGTCGCCACGAAGTTGCCTTGCTCCCAGAAATCGTTGGTCACCAGTGCCACCGCAGGGGTCCCCCGCTGAGCAATGTGGATCCCGTCACGCACGGTGCCGGAGGTGCAACTGCCTCAGTGGCCGTAGGCGGTGACCACCGCACGACATTCGCGGGTGATGGCTTCGAGGAGCTGATCGGTGGCCACGTCGCTGGCGTTGGGTTTGGCATATCGCCTTGTGTGCATAGTCGGATACTGTTCATTCAGGACCAATTCGAGCTCATCCAGAAAAGTCACGGAATCTGGAAAGTTGTTGGCCAGCAGGCCAATGGTGAAGTCGGGGGCCGAAAAATCAG
>JANYHQ010000063.1 GCA_025358985.1 Acidimicrobiales bacterium | reverse complement strand
GATGACCACGTTGCCGATCAGTAGATCGACTCGGGACACTGCGATCCCTTCGGCATCGACGATGACCACTTGTCTCTGGGGATCGGGCAAGTGGGCGGCACGAAGTAGCTGAACCATTCGAGTTTCCAAGTAGCTCTCGGTGGCGGGCGTATCGAGCGGCCGCCGAACCAACACTGCTTCGAGCGTCGATCGCCCAGGGCGACGGGAACTCGATTGCTCCACCGCGGTTATCACGTCTTCAATCCGGCAAAGGCCGAGTCGAATGGCCGACTCCATCGCCAGTTCCACCCGGTCGGTGGGAGAGATGGGCTCGGGGTCGTTGATCCATCTCCGACGAGCCCGAAGCCGTGCGCCGAGGTCGACGAGCGTTTCAGCAACCGTGGTGACCTGGCGAGACCGATGGACGGTGAGCTCCGGCGTGGTTCGCGTTCTCACGATCCCCGGACCGCGAGCACCAGACGACATTGGCGCCACAACCGTCGCTCTGTCGAACCCTCCGAATTCGTCGAGACCCCACAGGTGGGCGGCCGAGGCGCGGCCTACCCATCCATCCGGCGAAGCTCGTGCCAGCAAGCGGTCCACTTCGTCCGTCTCGGTTGACACGCTGAGGTAGTGACCCTTGCAGATACGTTCGAGTTGACGGTTGTTGACTGCGTTAGCGATGGTGCGTTTGGTTTCCCCACTCGATCGGAGGCTGTGGGTAGATGGGTGGGTAGGCGTGTCTGGCATGTACTCAAAGGTACCGATGACATATGACAATTATTGGGCCCGGCCGATCCCCCAGCTCGTCGCGGCAGGTCGGCACGCCACATCTCACTCAACGTCACAAATGGAGCTCATTTTGGCCCGTCCACCACCCCTGGTGGGAATATTGGTGCCAATGTGCCGCGACCGCTTGATTGGGTGCCGGGGTGACCGGGGTGGGCCGGGGTCAGCAGGTGGGCATGTCATGCTCACGGCCATGCGCAGTGATCGCGACGAACTCTGGGAAATCAATGCCGGGTGGTGGCAGCAGGGGTTCACCGACGGCGCCGACCCTGAGTACGTAGAGCAGATCGTGCCCATGGCGGCCGAGCGTCTGAAGGGCCTGGACCGGGTCCTCGACATCGGCACCGGGGAGGGGCAATTGGCCCGGCTGGCCACGGCTACGGGGTCCACCGGCGTCATCGGCGTGGACCCCACGCTCGCCCAGGTGGAGGTGGCCACCCGCAAAGGAGGTGAAGCTCACTATCTGCGGGCCGAAGCAGCAACCCTGCCATTTGCCGATGCATCCTTCGACGGCGTGTTGGCCTGTTTGGTGTTCGAACACATCAGCGCCATGGACGAGGCCATCGCCGAGGTCAGCCGGGTACTCAAGCCGGGTGGTCGGTTTCTGTTCTTCCTCAACCATCCCCTTCTCCAAACCCCGGGTAGCGGCTGGATCGATGACCACATCATCGACGAGCAGTACTGGCGAATTGGGCCATACCTCACCGAGGCCGATGAGATCGAAGAGGTGGAGAAAAACGTATTCATCCCATTCGTCCATTGACCCATGCATCGATACATCAACGCCATGGCCACGGTGGGATTGCACCTCATCGAAATGCAGGAACCGGCGCCGCCGCAGGGGTTTCTGGACAAGGCGGCCGAGTATGGCGATGCCGACACCATCCCCCGACTCTTGCTACTTCATGCCCGCAAGATGACCATCTGATGGCCGAGTTCGTCATCCTGTGCGGCATGTCCGGTGCCGGGCGCACCACCGCCAGTGCCGTGTTCGAGGACCTGGGTTGGTTTGTCATCGACAACCTCCCTCTCCCGTTGGTGGGCAAAGTTGCCGAATTGGTAGAGGCGCCGGGGGCAAACTTCGATCGGGTGGCACTGGCCGTGGGCCGCAATGCACCCGATGAACTGGGCGCTGGTGGTATCGACCAAGCCATTGACCAATTGCGGGCATCGGGCAGCACCGTACGAGTGCTGTTCTTGGACGCCGATAGCGACTCACTGGTCCGAAGATATGAGGGTACCCGGCGCCGTCACCCACTGGCCGAGCAGGAGAGCCCGGCCATTGGCATTGCACGCGAACGTACATTGCTGGAGTCGGTCAAAGCTCGCGCCGACATTGTGGTGGATACCACCCACACCAATGTGCACGAGCTACGTGATCGCATCATCTCCATGTTCGGCACCCAGCTGAGTCACGAGCGGATGGCCGTGAGCGTGGTGTCGTTTGGGTTCAAGCATGGGTTGCCCAACGATGTTGACAAGGACAGCTTCGAAGTGGCGGGCCGCGGCGAATTGCAGCTTGGTGTGCTGATCGAAACGATGCGCCGCGAAGGCTTCG
>JANYHQ010000061.1 GCA_025358985.1 Acidimicrobiales bacterium | reverse complement strand
GCATCGGGGGAGGCGACACTGACGTTGTACAGGTCATAGCGCCGGTCGTAACGATCAGCGCGCTTATCGGCGGTATCGAGGGGTTGTCGCCAAACGATGTTGCGGAAGATGCCGTGACGGGCGGAACTGAAGTCCACCGATATGGTTTCGGTTACTCCGATGGTGGCATCCGGGCGTACCGTGATGTCGCTGCGGTAGCTGGAGATGGTGTAGCCCGCCAACCCGCTGTTGGTCTGCGCTCCAGACTGAGGCTGCACAGCAACCACAACCATAGGTGTACCTATGATAAGCGCACTGATGACACGACGGGCCGTCATGGAGTGATCACCGGGGGAGCGGTAGGCGGGAGCGGATCGAGGTTGACCACGGGTACGGAGATGTCATCGAGGTCGGCCCTGAAGTAGCTCTCCTTGTCGAAGCCCAGCCCTGGGGCCACCACGCTGCGGGGGAAGGACTGGCGAAGGTCCTCGTAGCGCCGTACGTGACCGTTGTAGAAGCGTCGTGCCGCCGCCAGGTCATCTTCAATGCCGGACAAATTCATCTGCAACTGGAGGAACTGGGTATCGGCCTTGAGATTGGGATATGCCTCACGCAGCGCCACCATCTTGGCCAACGGTGCCTCCAATTGCCGATCAGCAGCATCCGCGCCCCGGGGACCCATCACGCTCACGGCCCGCTCACGGGCCCTTACCACGGCGTCGAAAGTAGTGGTTTCGTGGGCGGCGTAACCCTGCACCACAGCCACCAATTGCGGGGTGAGTTCAGCCCGCTTGGTAATCTGTACCTCCACATCAGCCCAGGCGCCCCTGATGTTGTTGCGCGACTTCACCAACGGGTTGAACACCCAGGCAATGAACCCAACGGCCAGGGCAATGGCGATTGCTACAACAATGATCACCCCCATAGTCTGGCCGACGTACCCATTCCGGCGGTGCACGCTACGGTCACGGCGATGTCGACGCTGCCCGGGTCCCAGTTCGTGAGTTTTGCCCTCGAGTGCGGTGTGTTGCGCTTCGGTGAGTTCACCACCAAGTCTGGCCGGCAGTCCCCATACTTTTTCAATGCCGGCCTGTTCGATCACGGGGCCTCACTGGCCCGATTGGGCCAGTTCTACGCTGATGCATTGCTGGACTCCGGAGTGGACTTCGATGTGCTGTTCGGCCCGGCCTACAAGGGCATCACGCTGGCCGCCGCCACGGCCATTGGCTTGGCCAATCGCGGTCGTGATGTGGGATTTGCCTACAACCGTAAGGAGGCCAAGGATCACGGCGAGGGCGGCACCCTGGTGGGTGCGCCACTGGTGGGACGGGTGGTGATCGTGGACGACGTGATCACCGATGGGGCCGCCAAACGTGAGTCGGTGGAGATCATTCGTGCCGCCGGGGCCACCCCTGTGGCGGTACTGATCGCCCTTGATCGGGCCGAGCGAGTGAGCGAAGACGCAGAGGCGCTGAGTGCGGTTCAGGCCTTCGAACGTTCCGTAGGCGTCCCCGTGGTGAGCATTGCCAACGTCGGAACGGTGTTGTCGTTCTTGGAGGACGAAGCGAGTCTGGCGCAGTGGTTGCCAGAAGTACGCGCCTACCGACAGCGTTACGGGGTCTGAGTTTTCTAGAGCATCTGAGGCCAGCGGCCACGGGGGCCGTCGGCCGACAGCACCAGCCCGGTGAGGGTGCGATCGGTATGGCGGGATCGCCATGTCAACATGGCCTGCGCGCATACCAAGATGGCGGCCGGGTCATTGGCCTCGGTACGCCATGTGGGGTCGGCGGCCAGGTCGAAGCACCGCCATGACCCGTCCCCGAACTGCACATACGCCTTGTGCTCGTTGCGCAGTACAGCGAGGTTGTGTTGGTCCAGTGGGCCACCCTCGAGCAGCCCGTTGATGTACCAATCCCGCCAGTCGAACTCCCAGTGCGCCGCCTCCCGCCAACCGGTGTTGACACCTTGGAGGAGCGGCTGCAGCGCATACCCGTCGGCTTGTGCGGGTATCTCCACGCCCATGGCCGTGCACAACGTGGGAAGGATGTCCACGTTCTCCGTGAAGTGCCGCACAGTGGTGCCATGGGTATGGGCTTGAGCAGGATCGCGCACAATGCCCACCACGTGGTAGCTGGACTCGAAGAAGCCAACCTTGTTGATGAGGCCGTGATCGCCGAGTTGTTCACCATGATCGGCGGTGACCACGATGAAGGTGTTGTCCCATTGTCCACTGTCACGCAGCATCTGCCACAACCGACCCAATTGGCTGTCCACCTCCGACACCATGCCGTAGTACTGGGCTCGAAGTTTGCGCAACTTGGCCTCATCGGCGGGCGCCGCAAACTCGCGATGGCCCCGCACGGCATCGTGAAAGGGGTGCCCCGTAGGGGATGGCGCGATCGGTTCCCCCACGTCATCTGGGTCGTAGAACGTTGACCAAGTACCGGCGGCGGCGTACGGAGGATGGGGTCGCAGGTAGCTGAGATGGGCAAACCACGGTTGGTTTTGCCCTCCAATCCAGCTCATGGCTTCGTTGGTGAGGAATGCCGACACGCTGTGCTCGGCCGGTCGGGTGGGCTCGGTCCGCAACGTGATGTAGGCATTGGCATCCACCTCGTGACCAAGATCGCGTAACCAGGTCAACCACAGCTCGTGGTTGTGGCGTAAATCCAAACCAACGTCGAATCCGGGGAGCACCCCTTCGTAGGTGTACAGACGTTCGTCGGTGCGGTCGGCCACCAGTCGCGGGTCTATGGACTGATCGGTATAACCAAACAGGATTGGGCTGTATCCACCCCGCCGAGCGGCGAGGGCCACATTGTCGAAGCGGGCGTCGAGTGGGGTTCCGTTGGCCACCACTCGATTGCTGAGTTGATATGTGCCGGTGTAGAGCGCTGCCCGCCCCGGTCCACACGGTGCTGCTTGGCTGTAGTGACGGGCCAGGCGGACCCCCTCGGCCGCCAGGGCATCGAGGTTGGGGGTACGCACCAGCGGATGCCCAGCCGAGGATAGGCAGTCGCCCCGGAACTGGTCCAGTGTGATGAGCACGATGTTTGGACGGTGACCCACGCGTGGATGTTACGTGGCCGGGCGCTACAGGAAGGGTGCCACCAGTTCCTCAGTGCGCTCCCACAGACGAGCCGCTACCGCCATGTCGTTTCCGGCATCGGAGGTTTTGCTGACTTTGCCCCGTACCCAATACTCGCCGCTGACGGCATTGGCCCCGGCCTCCGTCTTCGTTGACGATGCCAATTGCACCATGGTACGCGCCCCCTTCTCCGGGCCGATGAGCACCAGTCGGGCTACCGGCATGAACAACTTCAGCATGGGATTGCTGTTACCGAACCCGGAGTCCACCACTCCTGGATGAAAGCAGTTCACGGCCACGCCCGGCCACCGACGGGCCAACTCCCGGGTGAACAAGACGTTGGCCAACTTCGATTGTGAATAGGCCTTGAACGCTCTCCACGAACGTTCACCGTCGAGGTCTTCCACGTGGAGCCGGGCACTGGCATGGGCCACCGACGAGGTGGTGATGACACGCCCTGCGGGGTTCGTGCGAAGGCGATCAGCCAAGAGCTGGGTAAGCAGAAACGGAGCCACATGATTGACCGCCATGGTGGACTCGATGCCATCCACGGTGCGCTCGAACCGCCCGGCGATGAAACCGGCATTGTTGATCAATACATCAATGTTTGGATACTTCTCGAGCAGCGATGCGCCGAGGGTTTGTACTGATGCCAGTGAGGCAAAGTCGGCCACGAAGGGGGTGGCGTTGGGCCCACATTGCAGCGCCACATCACGGGTGCGGGCCTCATTGCGTCCCACCACCGCAAGAGTGGCCCCCCGGTCGGCCAATTCACGCGCACCGGCGGCGCCGATTCCCGAACTGGCTCCGGTCAGCACCACCACAGTGCCTTGCATACTTGCGTCATCGGTCGAGGTCATGCATTCATCATTACTTATCAAATGGCGAAATAGGGGAACTGACCAGGGCTCATCCATCGTCGGATCTCGTAACACCCACCTGCTGTACCCACCTGCTGCTCCCAACCATTCCTGTCCAGTCCTGGAGGACCAAACTATGCGTACCAATGATCAGCCGCTGTCTCGTCGTGACCTGCTGCGCATCCTCGGTGTGGGTCTCGGTGCCACCGTGCTCGGTGGTGCCGTCGCTGGCCGGGCTTCCGCGCTCCCCACTGCTCTCTCCAACACCCTGCTGAACACGGCAGGCCCAACCACCACCGGACCCACCTGGGGCGTGGTTGGCGGCACCAACCCGGGCCAGACCCCCATCACGCCCACCACCCGAGTTCCCACCCCGCCGCCACCGGACTTCGCTCGCATCATCGAGCAGGTGGTGAACATGCCCTTCGATGACGACCTGGTGTCCAGGGCTCGCCGGTACGGCCTCGACGTCCTCAACGTCACCTGGGAGGACACCGGCCGCAATGAGGGCTCGTCCGTTGGCCCCAACATCTCCGACCTCACCTTGCAGGTACGCGAGCCCGTGGACGGCGGTGAGCGCACCCATCTGTTGCCGGTACTGCGCTTTCCCAACTTCAACGACACCACCGCCGATGTCCGGATGGACAAGTTGTGGGTACGAGTCGGTAATCAGGACAAGCGCACCTCCATGGTGACGGTGCCGCTGGCCGAACTGCTGTCCAATATGCGCTCATATCTTTCCGATCCGTACTCACTGCCCAGTAGCGGCAACTTTCTGCGCAGGCGCGACACCCATGCATTGGTTTCCGCCCAGCACGTATTCATGCCATTGCCGGCTACCGGCAAAGCCGAGTTCACGCCGGTGCTCTACAACTACCAGTCCAGTCAGGGAAACCCCGCAGTACTCACACTGCTCATCACCCGTGAAGGCACCAGCGCCACCATCATCGAGAACTACTCCGGCGATCAGAGTTACCAAAGTTGGGGTCAGCAGTTGTTCTTCAACAACAAGGGCCAACGCACCACGTTCACGGCCGAGCGCCATAGTTCCGTCAAAGGCCGGGTGGACTCGGGCAAAGCCACGGCCGGCGATGCGGGTGCTCTCGACTCTGGTGCGGACATGGTGCTGATCGTGCAGATTCCGTTGATCCATCGCACCGATGTGTACCCGCCGAGCGCTTCGGACAAGGGCAGTGCCGATGCCGAGGCCGCGGCACCTAGCGCTGGAGCCTCAGCCCAGAAGGCCGCCCCCGTCGAACGCCGACGCAGTGATGTGGAAGCGGCTGTGATCGGTCACGGTGAGGACGGTGGCCCATTCACCGAGATGCAAGGCAAGCGCCTGGAACGTGACGAGCAGTTCCCCATCCGAGTCACGGTGCAGTTCTACCGGGCCACCAGCAACGGGGTGGTGTCCGATGCCGATCTCAACGATGTGAAGATGCAGATCAACTCCGTGTACCGCAACGGTGATGCCATCGGGTCACTGGTGGTGCCCACCAACGATCGGCCCCGGCCCACTGCTTGGAAGAAGGCCCGTACGCCGTACAAGGCCTGAAAACACGGTGCCCACGCCAGCCGGGAACAGGGCAACCGCAACGATCAAGGTGCCGCCGAAGATCACGTTGTCGTTGAGATTGATTCCCAGTCTGGCGGACAGGTACGGCAGACCCACCAGCAACGCGCCGCCCACCACTGCGCCATTGATGGTGGCCAGCCCGCCCAGAGTGGCGGCAGCGTACAAATGCAACGAGAATGACGATTCGAAATTGGTATGGGCCGCAAAGGGGTTTTGGATCATCAACAGTGCTCCGGCCACCCCGGCAATAGCGGCGGAACAGCCGAACATGGCAATGATGTAGCGACTCGCCGGAACTCCGTTGGCCACTGCCGCCAGTTCGCCGTCACGTAACGCCACCACGCCGCGTCCCACCCGACCCACCGTCAGGTTGCGGGCCAGGACGAACACCAGCGCAGCCACTGCCACCGCCACCAGGTACCACCAACGTCCATCGGCCCGCCGACCTTCGCCCAACCAGGTGGGAGCAACCCATGCCGCAGTTGACCCCTTGCCGTTTGGCCCGTTCGTGAGGAACTCCAACCGTTTCACGATGGGCCCGAATGATGCGCCGAGGGCCAACGTCACCAAGGCCAGATGCAGTCCTTTGATACGCAGCGCCGGCACTCCCACCACCAAGCCCAGGGCAAAGCACACCACTGCGGAGGCGGGGATGGTGGCCACAATGGGCCAGTGATGATCGGCCGACAGGATCACCGTAGTATACGCGCCGCTGCCCACAAAAGCGCCATGGCCGAGCGCCACGCGTCCCAAATAGCCACCCATCAAATTCACCCCGAGTACCGCTACGGCCATGGCCACTGCAGTGGTGAGGATACGCAACGATGGTGATGGCAGCAGTATCGGGGCCACCAGGGCGGCACCCACGGCCACCGCCACCAGAACGCGGGTGCCGGTCATATGCGCACCACATGACGTCGTCCCAGCAGGCCCCGGGGCCGTACGTACAACACCACCAGCAACAAGGCGATGGATACCAGGATGCTGACATCGCCACCGATGGCCGGTACGTAGCCACCCGCCATCGTCTGCACCACCGCCAACACGAGTCCACCGAGGGCGGCACCCACCGGGCTGTCGAGGCCGCCAATGGTGGCGGCGGCCAGTGAGAACAGGAAGAGTCGCGTCATCATGTTGGGCTCCAGCAGCGTGGTGTTGGCCACCAATACGCCAGCCAAGGCGCCAAGCGATCCAGCCATGCCCCACCCGAGGGCGAGGGTCCGTTCCACATGGATACCGGTCAGTTCGGCGCTGTCGCGATTCGAGGTGATGGCCCGGAAGGCCAGTCCCAGGCGAGTGAAACGCATCAGTGCGGCGAGGGTAAGGAGCACCACCACCATGGTCACGGTGATGCCGATGTTCTCGAACCACAGCCGTGCTCCCCCCACCGACACGTACGCATCAGCGCCCTGGGGAAACGGGGTGGGAAAGGCGGAAAATCGGGTGCCCACAGTTTGCCCCACCAGGCCATTCAGCAACAGGCTCACCCCGATGGTGGCACCCACCACCGCCGTCACCGGACGCCGCGGGGACCGCCCCGACAGCAACCGGTGCACTACCAACGCAATGAGGAACCCCACCACCATCGCTGCCATGAAAGCGGGGAGCAACGGCCACGGTGTGCCCAGATGTTGCTGAGCCCACGTGCCGAACATCAACCCCCGTGGTTTGGTGGCCAGTGTTAGGGCCACGTAGGTGGACACCATCGAGGCTTCTCCCAGGGCAAAGTTCAGTTGTCCACTGGCTCGATACACGAGCGACAGGGCCACGGCCAGGGCGGCGTAGATGGAGCCGTTACCGAGGGCGTCGAATATCCGCTGGACGAACAGCTGCATCACCGCAGTATGGCCAGGCGCAACGGGCCGACCCAATTGTGAAGGTGCGCGAGAGTGTGTGTCATGTCGTACGGATCATCAACTGGATCATCAGCTGGAGCAGCAACCGGGTCAGCGTCAGGTATCAGTGTCCGGCAGGAGCGTTTGGACCGTGTTCGCGAAGCCATGATCGCCTCGGACGTCGACATCCTGCTGTTGTCGCTGGGGGCGGACTTGCCATGGCTCAGCGGTTATGAAGCCATGCCGTTGGAGCGTCTCACCATGTTGGTGGTGCCGGTCGATGGGCAGCCCACCATGGTTGTTCCCCGGCTCGAAGCGCCACGCGTGGATCATCACGAAGCGCTTTTCGATATGTGTCCGTGGGGCGAGACTGAGAATCCGTTGGCCGTCACTGCGTCATTGGTGGGGGCGCACCGGCGGATGGCGGTCAGCGACCGATGCTGGTCCACGTTCGTACTCGGCCTGCAGCAGCTGCTGCCCGGTCGGACGTGGGTCGATTCGTCCACCGTCACGTCGCCGTTGCGGGCCCGTAAGGACGACGCCGAAATTGCTGCGCTCACCAAGGCGGGGGCGGCGGCCGACCGAGTGGCGGCCCAGTTGCATGGTGGTCAGATCCCACTCATCGGGCGCACCGAAGCAGCGGTATCAGCCGATATTTCACAGCGTCTGCTCGATGAGGGCCACGACAAGGTGAACTTCGCCATCGTGGCTTCCATGGAGAATGCGGCATCTCCGCACCATCACGCTTCCACTCGTGTCATCGGGCTAAACGAAGTGGTGCTGTGCGACTTCGGGGGCACCATGGACGGGTACTGCAGCGACATCACCCGATGCGTCCATACCGGACCGGTTCCGGCGGAGCGCCAGGAGATCTACGACGTACTGTTTGCATCCCAAGCTGCGGGAGTGGCGGCCGGTGTGGTGGGGGTGGGGTGCCAGGAGGTGGACCGAGCGTCGCGCAAGGTCATCGCCGATGCCGGTTGGGGTGAGTACTTCATCCACCGCACCGGGCACGGCATTGGCATGGAGGAGCACGAGGACCCGTACATGGTGGAGGGCAATCATCTTCCGTTGGCCGCCGGTCATGCTTATTCGGTGGAGCCCGGTATCTACCTTCCCGGGCGATTTGGATTCCGGCTGGAGGACATCGTGGTGTCCACCGACAGTGGACCGTTGCCGCTCAACCACACCGACCATCGACTGGTGGTCGTGGAGGCGTGATCCGCCTGGATGCGGCCACCTTTTTCCTGCAGTGGGCCACCGGCGGATTGCTGTTCTTGTGGGTCACCACCCGGGGACGACTGGTGGGTATCGGTTACGGGTGGTTACTACGCGGGGTCTACGCCACCATTGCCGTTGGTGGAATACTCTGCGCGCTTGTTACTCGGGTGGTGGTGGTGCGTGAAGTGGCGGCCGGCGCATTGGTGGTCAGCGCTTTGGCGGCCTTTGTGGTGTCGGTGATTCGTAAGGATGCTGGGGTGTCGGGGCAACGCGTGGAGGCTGAACGCAAGAAGTCCCGGGTCGCCGCCATGTCTGGTGCGGCCATCACCATGCGCGACCAATTCGGTCGAGCGGTGGCTGATGAAGAACGGGTGATGCTGATTGATCGTCGGGAGTTCCCTCCGGTGCTCGACCTCGTCGCTCCGGCGTGCGGACTGGTGGGGATTGTCGCTGGCGCATGGGTGGCGGGCGGCAACCATTGGCTGGCCATTGCTCGCATCGTGGTGGGCGCATTGTTCTTGGGTGCGGTGTCCGATGCCATGTTGCTCGGCCACTGGTACCTGGTTCAGCCCGGTCTGCCCCGCACACCTATCCACGAGCTCAACAATTGGCTGATGCGCATCTGGCCGCTCGAGGTGGCCTTGTTGTTGGTGCCTACCGGCATGATCTCGGCCATCACAGGGTCGGTGGACGATGGGTGGAGCGGCATGCTCACGTGGTTCTGGGTGGCCAGTGCCCTCGCCACGGG
>JANYHQ010000056.1 GCA_025358985.1 Acidimicrobiales bacterium | reverse complement strand
GATGCCGTCGAGTACGAGCATGCTGACTGCGCCACCCACGCCCAATTCCGTCACTGCGGGCGCAACGAGGTCAGGGCCGCCCTTCACGGCGCGCACGTGCACCGTCACTGGACCCGGCGGAACTGCGGTGAATGCGGTGGCTCGCAATGGTTGGGCCACCATTGCATTGCTGTTGATATCCACCCACAGGGCCGGCAGGTCGTCGCGAAGATGGATGAATCGTACGTGCGCAGTGTTTTCTGCGACCGGAGGAACCATGTCCGGTACCAACACCGCACCCGGTACGGCGCCAGCCCGTAACGGGAACAGCGTGGCTCGGGCCCCGCTGTTCATCTGGATCTCCAACCGGGCCGCCGCCAAGGGTCGAGATGAGTCGGCTGATCGCAATTCCAGGTCGCGTTTACCGGGAAGAATCGGTAGGTAGCCAGAAGTGGCACCGGGGGGCACGTTGAACAATCGGGCACGGCCGTCGATCACCAGATCCAATGGCACCCGATCCGGAGATGTGTGGGCCAAGCGGAGTTGTGCATCGGGCAGGCTGGCCGATGCTTGGGCAGACGCCGTGGCTGCGGTGGGGGCCAGTTCCTGCGCTGGGGCGCGTCCCCCCGGGGCAATGGCCACGGCGGTCCAGACAAGTAAGGCGCCCAAGGCGGCGCGACGGGGCAGTTTCACGTTCCCCAGACATCGACCCCCGCGGCGCGCAGGCGATCCCCAATCGTGGTGAAACGCCGCGACACTCGTCAACGGCGCGCCACTGAGTCGGCGAAGTGACGGACTCAATACCCGGGGGATCGCAACCCCAGCGTTGTTGCTGGTACCAGTACGCTCCCATTCATGCAAGCACGCACCGGCGACGACCGAATCGTCACGGTTCCCAACCTCATCTCCCTGGTGCGGTTGGCGTGCATTCCAGTGTTCATATGGCTGCTATTTGCCAAGGAGAACCGAGGCGCAGCGGCCGTACTGCTGGGGGTACTGGGGGGCTCGGACTGGGTGGACGGGTTCATTGCCCGGCGCTATCACCAGGGCTCCACCCTAGGCAAGATCTTGGACCCGGTAGCGGACCGGTTACTACTCGGCGTGGGTGTGGTGGCCATCATCATCGACGGGTCGGTACCGAGGTGGGTGGGCATCATCGTGGTGTTCCGGGAGGTGTTGATCTCCGTGGTCACGGTGGCGTTGGCGGCGCTTGGGGCCAAGCGCATTGACGTGCAGTGGGTAGGCAAAGCGGGCACGTTCGGGTTGATGGTGGCCTTCCCGTTCTTTCTGGCCAGCCACTCCACGTTCTCGTGGCGGGGCTTTGCCCGCTACGCAGCCTGGGTCTGGATCGTTCCCTCCGTGGTGCTGTCCTATTGGGCGGCCGCAACGTACATACCCATCGCTCGCCGGGCCCTGGTTGATGGACGAGCGGCGCGAGCCCAGCGCAGTACCGCGTGAGCATGTTCATGAGCACGTTCATGAGCATGTTGGGGTGCTCGTGGTGGACCGGCCATGGGCGGTAGCGTTATGGCCATGTTGGTGCCCAACGACCTCAGATACTCCACCGATCATGAATGGGTGCGGATGGTGGACAACATCGCCCGGGTCGGCATCACCGACTACGCCCAGGACGCATTGGGCGATGTGGTGTTCGTCCAACTGCCCGCCGTTGGCGACACGGTAGGTGCCGGTGACGGATGTGGCGAGGTGGAGTCCACCAAGTCCGTCAGCGATGTGTACGCCCCAGTGGACGGCGTAGTAACGCTGGTGAACGAGGCACTGGCCTCCCAGCCGGAGTTGATAAACGAAGATCCCTATGGGGCGGGCTGGCTGTACGAGGTAGCAGTGAGTGCTGCTGGTTCCGATGATGGGCTCATGGATGCCGCTGCCTACTCCGCACTCACGGAGGCTTGACCCGTCACGATGAGCGATCGTTTCTGTCACCGGTGCGGTCACCGGGCCACCACGGATGCCAATTTCTGTGCGTCGTGCGGCGCTGGTCTGCTCATCGATGGCGGCGACCTCACCATCAACATCACGTCGGATGCTGACATCGCAGAGAGCGATGTCACTGTTCAGATCCCTCACTTCGCCGACGGTCCTGGCGTACTGGTGGTGCGTCGTGGTGTGGAGGGTGCTGAAGCGGGCGATGTGTACACGCTGGACAAGTCCGTGACGGTGGCGGGACGCTCCGATGAGTCCGACATCCTGCTCGACGACATCACCGTGTCGCGTCGCCATGCGGTGTTCGTCCGCTCGGCCGATGGTTATGTGGTCCGCGATGTGGGGTCCTTGAACGGCACGTACGTCAATCGGGTCAGCGTCACCGAGGCCACCCTCGTCACCGGCGATGAGGTGCAGATCGGCAAGTTCCGACTCGTGTTCCTCGTGGGGGAGTGAGGCCGTCATGAGCTCGTCCGGGACCCGGCCGTATCTGTCCATCGGTGAGGTGCTGGAATTGTTGAAGGACGAGTTTCCGGAAGTATCCATCTCACGCATACGAGTGTTCGAGTCACACGGGCTGTTGCAGCTGGAGCGGACGGCGTCGGGCTACCGCAAGTTCTACGACGCTGATGTGACCCACCTGCGTTCGATCCTGCGCGAACAAGGTGCTGGAGATGGTGCACTGGCGCGACCGGCCAGTGTCGGATTGGCCGGTAGTCGCCCCGCCCGCAGTGTTGATCGTTTGCCGGTCACTGCTAACGCAGCGGCATCTGAGCGCGGCGCCGCGGTTGCCGACAGTTCCGACGATGGCGCTGATGATGAGCACGTCGACCTGCACAGCGGTGCGCTGCCGGGGGAGCCGGAACGTCGACATCCAGCATCGTTTGCCACGGTGCGGCGTTCACAAGGATCACGCACGCCTCGCTCCGGCCCGGCTGGCGAGACGAACAAGGTTTCCGAAGCATCCTTGTTGCCAGCGGTGTCGGCGTCGGGGCCGGCTGTCGAATCGGTCGTGGAACCAGTTGTCGAATCGGTCGTCGAATCGGTCGTCGAATCGGTCGTGGAACCGGTTGTCGAATCGGTGGTGGAGAGCGAGTCAGTGCCGTTGGTTATCGACGACGACGGTCCTCGGCTGGCATTGGTGACTCCGCCGGTCGCCCCTATCGTCCCTGTCGCCTCGACCCGGTCGGAGCCGCTGGGGTCTCGCAACCCACTGGCCAGCAATCCCAGCGCTCTCAGCCTCACCCTCGATGAACTGTGTCGCAGTGCGGGCATCACCACCGAACAGGAACGTGAGCTGGAGGGGTACGGCCTCATACGCGGCCATGCCGTGTTCTCCACCACGTATTACGACGAGGATGCGCTGCTCACGTGTCGGTTGGTGGCCGAGTTCGCGAAATACGGCGTGGAGCCACGACATCTGCGGATGTACAAGCTGGCCGCTGACCGTGAGGCGGCCTTCTTCGAGCAGGTGGTGACTCCGCAATTGCGTCGTCGCAACGCCGATGCCAAGGTTCGGGCCATCGAAACTCTGGGCGAACTGGTGAAGCTCGGCGAACAGATGCGGGTGGTGGCTCTGCGTCAGGTGCTGCGGGCCGCGGTCGACCCTTCCTGAGCGCAGGACACTAGGGTTCGACCCATGGTGGAGATGGAACTCGTCGACGTCCGGGTGGATCAGACGACGAACAACCCGGTGGCCCTGCTGCGTACCGGTCCGGGCGTGGAACCTCGTCGATTGCTCCCCATCTTCATCGGTGTGGCTGAGGCCACGGCCATCCGTTTTGGCATGGAGGAGCGACCCACGCCCCGACCCATGACCCATGACCTACTCAACCAACTCAGTGGGGCGCTGGGCGCCACCCTGATGCGGGTGGTGATCACCGAACTGCGCGACAACATCTTTTTCGCTGAGTTGCATTACCGACAGGGTGATGTGGACCGGGTGGTGTCATCGCGTCCGTCGGACGCATTGGCTCTGGCAGTGCGGGTCAAGGTCCCCATCCTGGCCAGCGATGAGCTGATTGCTGGCCACGGCATCGAAGACCCCGAAACCGTGGCGGATGCCAACCCGGACGAGTTGGTGGACGAGTTCCGCAAGTTCATCGACGAGATCAATCCGGAAGACTTCGGGTCCAGCGGCGCTTAGGGGCGCGGACCGCCGGTTTATCCTGAGTAGGGGTTGACCCGGGTGGCGCTGATGCCTACGGTGAGCACACAGTCGTAACTACGTGCATGTCGTGTGGTTCAGTCTCGATATGAGTAATGTCAGCGCGCTGATCAATTGGATCCGTTTCACACGCAACCCAGGGAGTATCGATGGAAGACGGATTTCGAGGTCAGCAGGTGTGCTCGATTGTGGGCATCACCTATCGCCAGCTCGA
>JANYHQ010000038.1 GCA_025358985.1 Acidimicrobiales bacterium | reverse complement strand
CACCCGGGCGAAGCGGTCGCGCTTGACCGGATCCAACCAGTGCCGTTGGCGCTGGAACGCGTACGTGGGCAAGGTCACGGGTCGTCCCGCTGTCGGCGCCACATGCTGCCAGTCGACGCCAACACCAGCCGCGTACAGTGCACCGAGACCCTCCAACATCTGCTGTGCATCATCGCGATTTCGGCGAAGCGAAGTGGTCCACACGGCGTTGCCCGCCGATGAACTGTCGGCGGGAAGCGCCATCTGCCCCATGCCGAGCAACACCGGATGCGGCCCGATCTCGAGGAACGTGTTGACGCCCAACCCCTTCAGCGTGCGCATGCCCTGGTCGAACTGCACCGGGGCCAGAACGTGGTTGATCCAGTGTTCGGGAGTCGCCACCTCGTTGTCCACCACCTGTCCGCCGACATTGGACACCAACGCAATGCGCGGCCGCTGGTAGGTGACGCTGCGGGCAACGTCGGCGAAGGCGGCCATCATTGGCTGCATCAACGGCGAATGAAATGCATGCGACACCACCAAACGCTGGACCCGCGTCCCCTGCGCTGCGAACGCCTCCGCAATGGCGACCACGCTGGACCCGAGGCCCGAGATCACTGTATGGGCAGGACCGTTGACAGCCGCCACCGACACCGAATCATCAAACCGCGCCAGCGCCGACTGGACATCGGGGTGGGGCGCGAAGATGGCCGCCATGGCGCCCCCTCCAGCCAGCGCCTGCATCAATCGGCCCCGGGCGGCGACCATGCGCAACCCATCCTCCAGGCTGAACACACCGGCCATGATCGCCGCGCTGTACTCGCCCACCGAATGGCCGATCACGGCCTGCACCGAGACGCCCCACGACCGCCACAACTCGCTGAGGGCAAACTCCACGGCGCACAGTGCCGGCTGTGTGTACGAGGTCTGATCCAACCGCGCCGACAGTCGAGCGGACTCGGCGGACTCCCCCTTCTCGGCAAACAACACGTCGAGCAATGGGTGATCGAGATGCGACTCAAGCAGCGACGCGCACCGGTCCAACGCCGTCGCGAACACTGGTTGCGATCGGTACAGACCCCTCGCCATGCCGGCGTACTGCGCCCCTTGTCCGGTGAACAGGAACGCCACCTTGCGGCTGGTCGCGCGTCCTCCTACGACCCCTACAGGGTCCGCACCGGAGGACACCGCAAGCAGTTGTGTGGCCAACTCTTCGCCGGTGCGGGCGACCAGGGCGAGACGATGACCGAAGTGGGCCCGTCCCCGAATGGTGGTGGCCGACACATCGGCCAGCAACAACGTCGGGTCTGCCGCAATTCGCTCGGCCAGCCGAGTGGCCATCGTCGCCAGGGCTGGCGCCGTCTTGGCCGACAGCAGCACCAACTGCGGCGCATGCTCGGTTGGTCGATCACCAACAGTTGCGACGGGAGCCGACTCCAACACGACGTGGGCGTTGGTGCCGCTGAATCCGAACCCACTGACGCCCGCCACTCGTCGGCCATCACGCTCGGGCCACGGCGTCAACGACGTGGGGATCACCACCGGGAAGTCCGGCCATGGAATATGGGGGCTGCGTTGATGAAAATGCAGGTGGGCAGGAATCACCCCGTGCTGCATCGACAGGACCACCTTGACGATGCCGGCGATGCCCGCGGCCGACTCCAAGTGCCCGATATTCGTCTTGACCGACCCCATCATCAACGCCTGATCCACGTCACGGCCCTCGCCCAGCACCATCCCGATGGCCTCGACTTCGATGGGGTCGCCCAGGGTGGTGCCCGTGCCATGCGCTTCGAAGTACTGCACGTCGCCGGGAGCGATCCCTGCGTTGGACAGGGCTTGGCGCAACACCGCCTGTTGAGCCAGGCCGTTGGGAACCGTGAGTCCGCTGCTGCGCCCGTCCTGATTGACCGCCGAACCTCGGATCACGGCCAGCACGTGATTTCCGTCGGCTTGCGCGTCACTCAGCCGTTTGAGCACCAACATGGCGCACCCCTCGCCGCGCACGAAGCCGTCTGCCGCCGCATCAAAAGTCTTGCACCGACCGTCCTGGGCCATCATCCCCCAGCGCTCAAAACAGATGAAGCCCTCCGGTAGCAAGACGAGGTTGACGCCCCCGGCGAGCGCCATGTTGCTCTCACCGCTGCGCAGGCTTCGACACGCCTGATGCACGGCCACCAACGACGACGAGCAGGCCGTGTCGATCGCCATGCTGGGACCTTGCAGACCCAGCGTGTACGACACCCGTCCTGCAGCCGCGTTGAGGGCTCCACCCGTGGCGCTGTACACATCCAACGCGTCGGCCCCGCCGAGCTTGGCCAGTTGGACGTACTCGTTGGTGGTGATGCCGAGGAACACGCCGGTGGCACTTCCGTTGAGTGAATCCGGGGCGATGCCGGCGCGCTCCAGTGCCTCCCAGCTCACCTCCAACGCCATCCGTTGTTGGGGATCCATGGTGGCGGCCTCACGTGGCGAGATGCCGAAGAACTGCGGATCGAATTGGTCGATCTGATCCAGGAAGCCGCCAAACCAGGTGACCTCGTCGCTGAACAGGCGCGGATCAACACCACATGCTGCGGCCATTGCCTTGCGTTCAGCGGGATACACACCGACTGCGTCGCGACCGTCACGCAGCAGCTCCCAAAACGCCTCCGGAGAATCCGCACCTCCCGGGAACCGACAGCTCATCCCCACGATGGCGATGGGCTGGCGCGCCTCTTCGTCCACTTGGTCCAGCTTGGATTGCATCTGGTCCAATGCCTGCAGGGCGCTGTGAAGCAACTCCCGTCGGTCCTCCGATGGTGCCGGGTTGCTCATGTGCTCCCACTCCCGTGCTGCTCTCGCTGAGTCGAATCGGTACTCATCGGAGACGATCCAGACGGGCGCTGAGCATTGCTGCCAATTGATCCTCGGTGACTTCGTCGGCGAGGTCGCTGTGGCCCAGCAACGAAGCAGTAGATGTCCCCTCTTCGGCATCGCCGCCCACTGCCTTGAGCTGAGCGGTGGCCACATTGGCGAGGACGTTGTCCATCAGATACTGCGCCAACGCCGCGATGTTGGGATAGTTGAACGTCAACGTCGACGGCAGGTTGCGTCCCACTGCGGCCTCGAGCCGACCCTTGAGCTCCACCGACATGAGCGAGTCCATCCCCATCTCGAACAGCCCTTGGTCGATGTCCACCGACTCTGCTGGTTGCATCCCCAAGGCCAGTGCCACCTCATTGCGCAGGTAAGACACCACCATGTCGTGACGCTGATGGGGGGGCGCTGATGCCAGTTGCAACGTCAGATGGGGTCGCACATCACGACGTCGCGTTGTACGACCATTCCCCCGCCCGATGCCGCGCCCGGCCACCAACGACAGCAGAGGACGAGCCCGCCGCGCTTCGTACACCGCCTTGAGCACGTCCCAATCTACGGCGGCCACCATGACTTGAGCAGCATCGTTGGCCACCACGAGGTCGCCCATCACCCGCAGCGCTACGTCCGTCGGCAACGGGTTGAGGCCCGTGCTCGTCACCCGTAACCGGTCCTCGGCGGAGGCCACTCGCATCTCCTCCCACGTCCCCCAGTTGATGCTCAGCCCCACCTGCCCCTGTGCCCTACGCATATTGGCAAGTGCATCCATGAACGCATTGGCAGCGGCGTAGTGCGCCATGTCGCGGGCGCCGAGCAATGCTGTGGTGGACGAGAACAGTACGAAGAAGTCGAGCTCGCAGCTCTGTGTCAGTTGGTGCAGCAGCCACGTCCCACTCACCTTGGGCGCCAACATGTCGACAAGGGCGTCATGCCGAAGCGCGTCGACGCTCCAGTTGCTGAGCGCTGCTGCTGCGTGGACCACGCCGCGCAGTGGTGCCAGGTCACGGCCGAAGCGCGCCATGAGCGCCGTCATGGCAACGACGTCGGCGACGTCGGCGGCCACGATCTCGACGGAGGCGCCGGCGGCCTCGATGGCCATGATGGCGGCGATCTGGGCCGACACCTCAGCAGGCATCGTCGACGACGACCATTCATCACGCGACGGAAGTCCCCGGCGGCCCACCAAGACGATCGATCGGGCGCCGCTCTCGGCCATCCACAACGCCACCTTCAGGCCCAACCCTCCCAGACCGCCCGTGACCAGATAGCTGGCATCGGGCGCCAGGACCAGCGACGCCCGGATGGCCGCCGCGCCACGGCGTACCAGTCGAGGGACCAGCCGTCGTTCGCCGCGGATCGCCACTTGGTCATCATGGCCACCCGCGGCGATGACCCTGCACACTGCGGCCGCATCATCGGCGATGCACCCACTGGGGTCCAGATCGATGAGGCCGCCCCAGTGCTGCGGATGCTCCAACGCGATGACTCGGCCCAGCCCCCACAAGGTCGCCTGGTCGGGTGCGGGGGTGATGTTGCCCGCCGGTTGGGCCCCGCGCGTGACAATCCACAGCTGAGTGTCGGTGCCCGTGACCCCGGGGCCGGTAGCTGCGAGTGCCTGCGTGGCGGCCAGCGCCACACCCAAGGCTCGACTGTGCTCGGCAGCCATATTGTCGTACGCCAGTGCGTCGACTGGGACCATGGACAGAGCCCCGAGGAACACGATCCGGCGGCGCCCGGCCGGGAGCTGATCCAGCGCCTGCTCCACACCTAACGAATCCAGCACTCGGGTCGTGACTGCTACACGATGACCATCGGCGCTCAACTGCCCGGCCAACTGCGTCGCCAGGTCGGCATCGTCACCTACCGGTCCGCAAGCCAACAGCAGCCAACTCTGGGCTGTCTCGGGCACCGCCTCCACCTCCGCCACCACCTGCGCCGCTGATGAGTCGCCGAGGTCTTGCCACTTCACATCGTAGGTGTACTGATGACTGTGTTGTTGGGTGGACCGCATCAATGCATCGCGACTCGCATGCTTCAGCTGCAGACCCAGCACCTCGGCCACCAACTCGTCGTCGTCGTTGTACAGCCGGATATCACCGCTGAACATGGCACCGACCTGTTCGTAGCCGGGCCGCAATACCGTATGATTCCATACGGTATTGCCTGGTTGACGCAAGATGCGCAAGTGGTCGATGCCGATGAGCAGGTACGCCTGGGGTTCGTCCGACGAGAGCATCGGAGCACCCAACAGGTGGAAGCAGGCATCGAGCATGGCGGGGTGCATGGCGTATCCATCGGCGTCTGAGCACAATTCGGCGGGCAACGACACCCGCCCCAGCGCCTCACCATCGCGACGCCACACGTCGGTGATCCCGCGAAAGCCAGTACCAAACTCCAGTCCGGATTCCGCCAGTTGCGCGTAGTAGTCATCACCCGAGATTGTCTGCGCGCACTGTTGTTTGACCTCATCGAGCACGAACCGCTCCGCATCGCCTAGGGGCGCCGCAACCACGAGTCGACCGGTGACGTGCAGGGTCCAGGTGGACTCGGCCGGGGCCCGGCTGAAGATCTCGAACGTGAAGCGCTCACCGTCCCCGGCATCGTCGAGGTCGGCGATACCCAGGTCGTGCGGGGCGATGCTCCCGACACGGTCGTCGTGCAGTACCAGTTGGACCGGGCGTTGGCCCACCTCGGGCAGCACCAACGCTTCGCGGATGCCGAAGTCGGCCACGACGAACGACAGGTCCCCGCACACCGCCTCGGCGGCCGCCAAAGCCATCTCCAAGTAGGCGGGCGATGGCAGCACCGCCACCCCGTAGATCCGATGATGATCGAGGAACGCCGGCCACGTGGCCCCCAACTCCGTCTCAAACACCACATCCGTCATCGCCGGTGACAGCACTCTGCGGCCCAACAGCGGATGATCGGTCGCCAGCGGGCTCGTATTCTGAAGAGCACGAC
>JANYHQ010000344.1 GCA_025358985.1 Acidimicrobiales bacterium | reverse complement strand
GGCCTTCTCGTGGGTGACCCCGTTGGCTGCAGTGACGGCAAACTTGTACGAATGGCCAACGTGGGCGGCGGGTGCCAAACACGACCAGATACCGGTGGAGTGCACAGGGGTCATGGCATCGGCCCCGTGGACGTAGCTGTTCCAGTCGCCGATGACGCTCACCGCCCGAGCGTCGGGGGCCCATACCGAGAACCAGGTGCCCTCCGTACTGGGGTGCGCGCCGAGGTGCCTCCACAACGCATGGTGGCGTCCCTCGTTGAATAGGAACCGGTCCGTTTCGCCCCACAAGGGGTCGTTGTCAGCCACGACGGGCGAGCGTAGTGCGCTGGGTCACACTGACGCCCGCAGTAGGCAGGGTTCTCAATGGCCCCGGGCCAGCCACTCCTCGAGATGCGGCGCCTCGGCGCCGATCGTGGTGGAGTCGCCGTGGCCGGTATGCACCACTGTTTGGGGAGGCAGGCCCAGCAGCTGCTCACGGATGGACCGGATGATGGTGGGGAAATCGCTGTGACTGCGACCGGTTGCCCCCGGGCCACCGCAGAACAGTGTGTCGCCGCTGAACAGGTGACCCTCTTGGGCAAAGCAGCAACAACCCGGTGAATGACCGGGCGTATGCATCACCGCCAACATTTCTCCGCCGCCTGACAACACCATCGAATTGGTGAGGGCCCGGTCCGGCGATTCGGTAGGAAACACTACGTCCCACAGCATGCGGTCGTCGGCGTTGAGATAGATGGGCGCATCCACCACGTCACGTAGCGCCACCGCGGCGTTGATGTGATCATTGTGGCCGTGCGTCAACAAGATGGAACGCACATGGCGACCGTTGACTCCGTCGACGATGCGCTGATGATCGTGGGCGGCGTCGATGATCATCACCTCTTTCTCATTGCCCACCAACCACACATTGTTGGTGACCTCCCACTCGCCGCCATCTAGGGCGAAGATGCCATCGGTGGTGATGAGTTCGATGCTCACAACACCACCACCGAACGCAGAACCTCGCCACGCTCCATCTTGTGAAACGCCTCTTCTACGGCGTCGAGGGCGATGATTTCGCTGACGAACTTGTCCAGCGGTAGGCGGCCCTGGAGATGCAGATCTACCAGCATCGGGAAATCACGCGAAGGCAGACAATCGCCGTACCAACTGGGTTTCAGCGCGCCACCGCGCCCGAAGAAATCGATCATGGCAATGTCAGGCATTCGCATCTGGGGTGTGGGCACGCCAACCTGCACCACGGTGCCAGCGAGATCACGGGCAAAGAAGCACTGCTCCAGCACCTTGGGGTTGCCCACCGCTTCGATACATACATCTGCGCCGAATCCGCCGGTATGCGAGCGCACCCCCTCTACGGCGTCTTGGGTGGACGCATTGACGGTATGGGTGGCTCCAAAGTCCTTGGCCCAGGCCAGCTTGCGGTCGTCGAGGTCCACCGCCACGATGGTGGAAGCACCCGCCAACACCGCTCCGGCAATGGCGGCATTGCCCACCCCACCGCAGCCAAACACCGCCACCGTGTCACCGCGTTGGACGTTACCGGTGAGCATGGCGGCGCCTATACCGGCCATCACCCCACAGCCCAATAGCCCCGCCACGGCCGGCGATGCCGCCGGGTTCACCGGCGTGCACTGGCCAGCAGCTACCAATGTCTTGTCGGCAAACGCGCCAATACCGAGTGCGGGGGAGAGCGGAGTGCCATCCAGCAGGGTCATCTTCTGGGTGGCGTTGAACGTGGCAAAGCAGAATTGAGGTTTTCCCTTGCGACAACTGCGGCACGTGCCACATACGGCGCGCCAGTTGAGCACCACGAAATCACCAGGGGCCACACCGGTGACACCTGCGCCCACCGACTCCACAATGCCCGCTGCCTCATGTCCCAACAAGAACGGGAACTCGTCGTTGATGCCGCCTTCGCGATAGTGCAGGTCCGTATGGCACACCCCACACGCCTGCACCTTGACCACAGCCTCGCCGGGGCCGGGATCTGGAATCACGATGGTCTCCACCGATACCGGGAGGCCCTTACCCTTGGCCACCACTCCACGAACCTGCTGTGACACGTCTGCCTCCTGAGGCGCAGTTGGACCACTTGGCAAACCAATCGGTTCCGCCGTTCCAACCGCCGCCATCTTGGCCCACCGTACCGCCCTCCACAGCAAAATCCGATGTTCATCCACGGGGCATGAAGCGCTTACATTCGGGCCGCAACTCTGGGGCTAACGTCCTCGCTCGTGAAGGCGTATCGATCATTCACTGTCCGCACCCAGCTGCCCGATTCGCTGGCCCGGCTGCATACCATTTCCACTAATCTGCGGTGGTCGTGGGACGACCGTGCCCGGCGCATGTTCCGGTGGGTGGATCCGGTGCGCTGGGAGGCCGTGGGACGAGATCCGGTGCGTCTGCTGTCCGAGGTTCCCGCCGCCCGTTTCGCCGAACTCGAGGCTGACCCCGCCTTCATGGCCTTTCTCGACGAAAAACATGATGACCTGGTCCGTTACCTCGACTCGCCGGGCTGGATGCAACTCAAGGGCGAGACGCCGCTTCGAGCCGTGGCGTACTTCTCCCCGGAGTTCGGGATATCCGAGGCCCTCCCCCAATACTCGGGGGGCCTCGGAGTGTTGGCGGGCGACCATCTGAAAGCGGCCAGCGCCCTCGGCATTCCCCTCACCGGGGTGGGGCTGTTCTATCGCCAGGGCTACTTTCGCCAAGGCTTCAACGCCGAGGGCCTGCAGGTGGAGCAGTATCCGGTGCTCGATCCCCACCTCATGGCGTTGACCCCGGCAGTGGCGGCTGGCGTTGCCGCCGACGGTCCTCAGGCCCACGTGGAAGTGGATTTGGGCGGCACTGCGCTGCGAGCCCGCATTTGGTTGGCCAAGGTGGGGCGCATCTCGCTTTATCTCATGGACACCGACATCGACGACAACGACGCCGAAGGTCGAGCCGTCACCGATCGCCTGTACGGGGGCGGTGAGGAACACCGGATTCGCCAGGAGATATTGCTCGGCATCGGCGGTGTACGAGCGTTGCAACTGCTCGGCGTGGAACAGCAGGTGTTCCATACCAATGAGGGTCACGCCGGGTTCTTGGGCTTGGAGCGCATTCGTCAGTTTGTGACCAAGGATGGACTGTCCATGGCTGAGGCCATCGAGGCCACCCGGGCCGGTGCGTTGTTCACCACGCATACCCCGGTGGCGGCGGGCATCGACCGATTCCCTCGCCACCTCATGGAGCGGTATTTCAGTGGATGGGCCGATGAGGTGGGCGTCAACTTCACTACATTCATGGATCTCGGCCATGAGCCGGGTGACGGGCCCGATGCGCCGTTCAACATGGCCGTGATGGGTTTGCGGCTGGCCGGACAGGCCAACGGCGTGTCCAAGCTGCACGGAGCGGTGAGCCGCTCCATGTTTGCCAACCTGTGGCCGGGAGTTCCCACCAACGAGGTGCCCATTGGCTCCGTCACCAACGGTGTACACAACCGCACCTGGACGTCGCTCGGGATGAACGAACTACTCGAACGCTATGTGTTGCCGGAGTGGCCCGAAGCAGGCCCAGATCGCTGGGCGCATATTGCTGACTGTCCCGATGCCACCCTGTGGAAGGTGCGTGAGGAGAACCGGGCCCGGTTGGTGACATTCACCCGGGAGCGTCTACGCAGTGCGGCCGAAAGTAGGGGGATGCGCGATTCGGATTTGTCGTGGTGCGATCGTGCCCTTGATCCCAGTGTGCTCACCATTGGCTTTGCTCGCCGCTTTGCCACGTACAAGCGCGCCACGCTATTGCTACGTGACCCCGATCGACTGAAGCGGCTACTGCTGCATCCTGATCATCCGATGCAGTTCGTGTTTGCCGGCAAAGCCCATCCGGCCGACTCGCCCGGCAAAGAAATAATGCGCCAGATCATCAATTTTTCACTGCAGCCCGACGTTCGGCACCGCTTCTCGTTCATCGAGAACTACGACATCGGTGTGGCTCGCTTGATGTACCAGGGTGCCGACGTGTGGCTCAACAATCCCCGTCGGCCCATGGAAGCGTGCGGTACATCGGGGGAGAAGGCGACACTCAACGGGTCGCTCAATCTCTCCATTCTCGATGGATGGTGGGACGAGTTGTACGGGCCTGCGGCCGACGGTGCCCCTGCCAATGGGTGGGCCATTCCGTCGGCTGAAGGTCTGGGTGATGACGATCACCGAGACGCGGTGGAGTCCAATGCGCTGTTCGAATTGCTCGAGCGCGAGGTGGCCCCACTGTTCTATGACCGACCCGATTCTTCACTGCCGCGCCGATGGGTGTTCAAGGTGAAGACCTCATTGGCCACGCTCGGTTACGGGGTAGGGGCCAGTCGTATGGTGAAGGACTACACCACCGGGTTCTACGAGCCGGCGGCCCGCCGGGCCGATGCACTGACCGCCGACGGCTCCCCCTCCGCAGCAAAAACTCTGTCGGCTTGGAAGCAGACCGTACGCGCCGCATGGTCAGAGGTCAGCGTCACCAACGTGAACCTCGTGGCCGCCGCAGGCGGCGAGTTCGACGTAGGTGCGCTTCAGTCGGTCACCACCGATGTGTCGCTCGGGACCCTGACAGCCGACGACGTCCAAGTGCAGTTGGTGCACGGCATCGTCGGGCTCAACGATGAGCTGGAGGACGACACCACCACGGTCATGACCGCAGAAAAAGGCGGGCGTTACGGGGCTTCGTTTACCCCGTCGAGGGCTGGCAGGTATGGATTTGCCATCAGGGTCGTGCCCCATCATCCAGCTATCAGCTCATGGGCCGAGGTCGGGGTGCATACCGTCGTGTGACCATTCGCTGCGCTCCTGTCACGTTCCATGTGGCGGCGGCGTCTTGTCAGCAACGATGGGTATCTCGGTGCCGGGCCTCAGTATGCCCCGCCAGAGTGGTTTGCGCTGGGTGATGTTGGCTACATCGATTCCCACAATCGGCTCCACGTGATGGGCCGTCTGGCCGATGTAGTGAGTCGCTGTTCGGGCACAGTCACCTACCCTCGCAAGGTGGAAGAAGTCCTCCATGAACACGAGGCGGTCAAGGAATGCTGCATGGTGCAGGTTGGAGACGAGGCAATTCTCGTGGTGTCACCTCGCCGTGCCTACGAGGCTCGAATCGCCGCCAATTGCGATGGGTTTGCCACCGAGTTGCGCATGCTCAT
>JANYHQ010000727.1 GCA_025358985.1 Acidimicrobiales bacterium | reverse complement strand
ACCGTAAACGGCGTGAACGATTGCGCGAGACCATGACCCGCACTGTGGACTTTTATCACCAACAGTTGCTCACGGCCCCCTCGGCGGGTAGGGCCCGGGCCTATCTCAAGTCACGCGGCTACGACGGCGAAGCAGTGCGATCGTTCAAATTGGGCTGGGCCCCCGAAGGCTGGGACACGTTGATGCGGGCTCTCAACATGCCCGCCGATATTGCCAAGGACACTGGACTTGGTTACGTCAATCGCATTGGCAAGCTCAATGACTTTTTCCAAGCACGCATACTATTTCCGATCTTCGATGTGTCGGGTGAGCCCATCGCCTTCGGTGGTCGCAAACTGCCTGATGCCGAGGGACCCAAATACAAGAACTCGTCGGAAACGCTGCTGTACTCCAAGAGTCGCACGCTGTACGGACTCAATTGGGCCAAGCAGGGCATCGTGGATGCTGGTGAAGTCATCGTATGCGAGGGCTACACCGATGTCATTGGCTTCCATCGGGTGGGGCTCAATCGAGCAGTGGCCACCTGCGGTACGGCGTTGGCCGATGAGCATTTCAAGATGCTCAAGAACTTCGCCCGGCGCATTGTGTTGGCCTACGACGCTGATGCGGCTGGGCAGAACGCCGCAGAGAAGTTCTACGAGTGGGAAAAGCGATTCGAAATCGATCTCCGAGTGGTGGCGCTGCCGTCGGGAGCCGACCCTGGCGACGTGGCCCGCACCGACCCGGAGTTGCTGCGCCGCGCCGTCACCGAAGCCAGACCATTCCTGGCATTTCGATTGGATCGTCATCTAGGCAAAGCAGATCTGCGTAACCCGGAGGGTCGAGGCCGAGCCTTTGAACAGGCGGCCGATCTCATCCGGGAGCACCCCAGCCCGTTTGTGCGCGAGCAATATCTGCGCGAGGTGGGGGACCGGTGCCAGATCTCCGAAGACATGATGGCGTCGGTGGCCCGTACGTTGGATCAACCGAAACGTCAGTCTCCACTACAGAGCGCAGGGGCAAGGCGCATCTCCAACTCCGACCCTGGCGAGTTCCGAAGCTCTACCAACTCTGGTCCCGCACGACTGGTGGGGCGGGTTAGCTCAGCACTCACGCAGGCCACCGCCGCCAACGGTAGGGTGCAACGAGCAGAGCATCAACTACTTCGGTTGATGGTCCATGAACCGCATTCTGTGCTGGCCTGGACCGACGCGTCACTGTTTGCGCTGGATCTGCATGCCAAAACATTTGGGGTCCTGGTGGAAACCGAAGATGTACATCGTGCCCTGGAACAAGCGGCCCAAGACGATGACCTCGGCCCTGATGTGGCGGACCTGTTGCAACGCCTGGCCGTAGAAGAGCCAACGGAAGACGCCCTCGATGTGGTGGCTCTGGTGGTGTCATTGGCCACCACCAGAGCGGTTGGATCACTCACCCGGACTCCTGATGATCCCCGTACCGCACAGGTGGGAGACGTCCGCCGGTGGCAGATGCAGCTCAACGAACCCGATACCCGTCTGGCAGCACTGAACCAGTTGGTACCCTTACTCTCACAATGGGCGAAGCCGAGTACGGAGATCCCCCTGAGGGGGTGAAGACGACAGGTGGCGGAGCCGCCGCGTACTCCAGCGGCGGATATGCAGCCGACCCTGTTCGTCAGTACCTCAAAGAGATCGGGCGAGTCCCGCTGCTCAACGCCGAAGGCGAAGTACGTCTGGCCACGCTCATCGCCGCAGGGTTGGTGGCGGAAACCAAACTGGCCGAAGTGGCCGCCAGTAACGCCACGTTGGAACTCGACGAACGACGCGCCCTCGATAAAGCTAAGCGCGCTGGTGATCAGGCGAAGACGGATCTCACCAATGCCAACCTGCGCCTCGTGGTCAGTATCGCCAAGCGTTACACCGGGCGGGGCATGACATTGTTGGACCTCGTACAGGAGGGCAACCTCGGGCTGATGCGGGCGGTGGAACGTTTCGATCACACCAAGGGTTTCAAGTTCTCCACGTACGCCACCTGGTGGATCCGCCAAGCCATCACCCGTGCCATTGCCGATCAGGCCCGCACCATCCGCATCCCCGTGCACATGGTGGAGATCATCCAGAAGGTGTCGCGGGCACAGCGCGAGATGCTGCAGGAGTTGGGCCGTGAGCCAACGGTGGAGGAGGTAGCCATTCGTTTGGACATGACCCCCACCAAAGTCCGCGAGATTCTGCGTATCGCGTATGACCCTGTGTCGTTGGAAAGCCCGGTAGGTGAGGACGATGGTTCCACGCTGGGCGACTTCATCGAAGACGGCAATGCCATCCGCCCCGAAGATGCGGCCACCCGGTCGATGCTCAACGAAGCGGTGGAGTTGGTGTTGGAGGGGTTGTCCGAGCGGGAACGCGATGTAGTCCGGCGGCGCTTCGGCCTCGAAGACGGTCAGGCCCGTACCTTGGAGCAAGTGGGCAAGGAGTTCCTGGTCACCCGGGAGCGTATCCGCCAAATCGAAACCAAAACATTGGCCAAGCTCCGTCACCCCCAACGCAGCCAAAAGCTGAAGGAATACCTGGAAGACGGCTAGCCCGGTGTGCAAAAACGCGCCCGAGAGTGGGTCTCAGCTAGGGACTCGGGCGCGAAACGGGTCCCCCAGACGCACATCGCTCCCGAGAACGACCCTGAGACCACCTCTCGGGCGCAAAAGGGGTCGCTCGGGCGCAAAAAGGGGCTCAGGCAATGGAGTCGAGTACCTGCATGGCGTACGCGCTGCGGTCCCGGACACCCCGATCGAAGCCGTCCAGATCAACCCCCGTGGTGTCACCCAATGCTCCGCCCCGGTAGCGGAACACCACCCCCTGAACAATGCAGGCGCCCTTCCAGGCATTGAATGCCACGAACCACGGCAGTTGGCTCACATCTCGACCTGACCGAGTGGCGTAGCGGGCCACCAACTCATCGGCGCCAGGAAACCCGGGAGCAAGCGTGGGGGCCACGGACACGTCCCCATTGCCGGGCTGATCGGCCATCGTGATCCATGTGGTCACCAGGTACCCCAGATCGGCCATGGGGTCACCCAGTGTGGAGATCTCCCAATCGAGAATGGCGGCAATGGTGCCATCGGCCCCCGTGACGCAATTGCCCAACCGGTAGTCACCGTGGGCCACCGTGGTTTCCAACTGCTCCGGGATCGAGGCGCTGAGACGTTGAAACGCCAGATCCACATTGGGCACCTCCATAGTGGTGGACGCCGTGTACTGGTTGTACCAGCGCTTCAATGTGCGCTGGGCAAACCCCCCTTTGCGGCCATGCTCACCCAAGCCCACGGCGTCCACATCAACGGCATGCAGATCGGCCAGGGTATCGAAAATGGACTCGCCTGTGGTGCGCCGCAACCCCTCGGGCAATTCGGCCAGACACACCTCCAACGTATGCAGCACCACGCCGTCCACGCAATCCATCACGTAGAACGGCGCGCCGTTGACGTCGAGATCGGTACACAAACCAAATGCTTTGGGCACCGGAATACCAACCGGACCAAGCGCGGCAATGGCTCGGTATTCGCGGCCCATGTCGTGGGCGGTGGCCAGCACATGACCAAGCGGTGGCCGCCGCAGCACCACATCCACGCCGTTGGCATCGGTGACGCGATACGTGAGATTGGAGTGGCCACCGGCCATCAGCGTCCAGGTGAACGGGGCTCGCAGGTGGGGTAGGTGTTGGCCCAGCCAGCGCGTCACCGAGGCAACATCCACCCCGGCCGGATCATGCGAGGGCGTCGCCGAAGGCTGAGCAGAAAGTGGGGAAGTGTCCATGTGGGCCCCATCATGCCCGTCGCCACTGTCCCGACTCCAGCCGAAGTACTTCACCGGTGCGTTCCAGCCGCTGCAGATGCATCCCGGCCGACACTTCCTCCACGTGATCGGTCCATACCAGCGCGTTGGGCCCCGGTCGATAGACCAGCCGGTATGCCACGATGTCGGCCATGGTCCGGGGCTCGGAAAGGTAGTCGAGCAATCGTCGTTCGCGGGCTCCGATCACTGCTGCGAACGTGTCCAACTGTTTGACGAATTCCGCCTGACCGTCTACCACTCCCTTGTGATGGAAGGTGACGTAGTGGCGAGCTTCGATGGTGCGGCACCGTTCAATCGCTCGCTCAAAGTCCTCCAGGTCGCTCCAATGGTCGCCGTAATACGGGCCACAGCTGGACAGGTCAACGTCGGCTACGAAGAACACCCC
>JANYHQ010000709.1 GCA_025358985.1 Acidimicrobiales bacterium | reverse complement strand
GGGGTTAGTCGCCGTGGTCGTCTAGATGGGCGGGATGGAGTTGGCGGACCTCCGAGGCCCGCCGCCACGCTGATTCGGCCCGGGCGATGACCTCTCGAACAGGAAGCCCTGTACGCCGCGACACCTTGGCGGCATCGTCGAACTCCGGCTTGGCTCTACCGGGACCAATTTTGATCCGCACCGGAAAGCCAACTACGTCCACTTCATCAAACGATCTTTCCGACGCCCACCGATCCACCGTATAGCTGCGCACCCCGAGTGAACCGGTTTCGTCGAGCAACACCGCCCCCACTTGCTCGGCCATTGCCGGATCCACAAGCGCGCTTACGATATGGGCAGGACGCCCTTTCTTGGCAATGGTGGGAGTGATCCATGCATCGGCCGCGCCAGCCTCGAGCAACATGGCCACCGTATGGGCCAGCACTTCCCCCGTGGCATCGTCCACGTTGGCTTCCACCACCACCAGCTTTTGACCCCGCCGGTCTGAGTGCACCCGCTCGCCGATCACCACCTGCACCAAGTTGGGCAATCCATCGAGCACCTTGGTACCGGCGCCGTAGCCGATGGCTTCGGGATGCATGTTGGGCATGGGGCCAAATCGTGAAGCAAGCGCGCTGAGCAACGCGGCACCCGTGGGAGTGGTGAGCTCCACCGGTAGATCACGCCCGAACGTGGGCACTTTACGAGCGGCCAGCAGTGCGAGTGTGGCCGGCGCCGGATTGGGCAACATCCCATGCTCGGACTGCACCATGCCAAGACCTTGGGCCACCGGCGAAGATTCGATTTCGTCGATGTCGAGAATCTCCAGTGCAGCACACGTTCCCACGATGTCGATGATGGCATCGAGGCCGCCCACCTCATGGAAATGAATCTGGGCCACCGGCGTTTGATGCAGGTGCGACTCGGCCTCGGCCAAGGCGGCGAACACGGCCTGGGCTCGCTGGCGAACCCGTTCCGGCAGACGGGCCTCCTCAATGAGACCGGTGATGTGCGAGTAGGTACGTACCACGGAGCCATCGTCGTCGGCATGCACCACCAGATGGGTGGCCCCGAGGCCGGTGCGCTGCGTGGTTTCCGCGCCGATCTCCCATCCCCCCACTGGCAGGCGGCGAATGAGGGCCTCCACTTCGTCGAGGTCGGCGCCGGCATCAATGAGCGACCCCAGAGCCATGTCACCAGCAATGCCAGCGAAGCAGTGGAACCAGGCCACACGGGTCATGAACGCAATCCTCTTCCCACACTCAGTAGCCGTGCTACCCCACAGGCAGCCCCGTATCCGTTGTCGATGCCTACCACCGTGACGCCTGCGGCGCACGAGCTGAGCATGGCCAACAGTGCCGTGACTCCCGCCAATGAGGACCCATACCCAACACTGGTAGGCACCGCAATCACCGGCCCCGAAGTGAGGCCGCCAATGACGGATGCCAAGGCCCCCTCCATACCGGCCACCGCCACCACCGCATCGGCCGTGGTGAACGCCTCCAGGTGAGCCAACAGCCGGTGCAGGCCCGCCACCCCACAATCCACGATGAGACGCGCTTCGTGACCGTAGGCATGCAGGGTAGCGACGCACTCCGCCGCCACCGACAGATCGGCAGTTCCGGCACAGGCCACCACTACCCGTCCGGGGAGCGGTGCGGCGGGGTTCCATACCACCGTGTGGCGGTCTGGCCCGGTGTCAGTGACGGTGGCGCCTCCCACTGCAGCAATGGCTTCGTCGACCTGTGCGGTGTTGGCTCGACTGAGCACCACAGTGACTCCACGGCTGGCCAGTTCGGCCACGATGGCTGCGCACTGTTGGGGTGTTTTACCCGGCCCGTATACCGCCTCTGGCATGCCCTGGCGCAGCGCTCGATGATGGTCAACCAGGGCAAAGCCGAGATCGGCGACAGGGAACTGACGGATGGCGTCGACGAGGTCATCGGGGTGGCGCGCCCCCGCAATGACGTCGTCGATGAGGGCTCGTAGGCGGAACTCGTCCATACGGCGTCCATGATGGTCGCTAGCGTCGGGTTCCATGACACGTATCGCCTACCTCGGCCCCGCCGGCACATTCTGCGAGGAGGCGCTACTCACCCAGGCTGACTTGGCCCACCAGGACCTGGTGGCGTACATGACCATCGAGGACGCCCTTCAGGCCCTCTCCAATCACACGGTGGACATGGCCTTTTTGCCCATGGAGAACGCCATCGAGGGCACCGTCAACGTCACCATGGATGCCCTGGCCTTTGACCATCACATGCTCATCCAACGTGAGGTGGTGCTGCCTATAGTGATGACGTTGATGGCCCGCCCGGGGGTGTCCGCGGCCGACGTCACAACGGTGATGTCGATGCCAATGGCCACCGCCCAATGTCGCCAGTACTTCGCCAAGTATCTTCCTGGCGTGCAAGTGATGGCAGCCGGCTCTACCGCCGAAGCGGCCCGCTTGGTGGGCGAGAGCGATTCCACCACCATCGCCACGGTGGGCCCGGCGTTGTCCGGAAAGCTCTACGGCTTGGAAGTACTGGCCACCGA
>JANYHQ010000696.1 GCA_025358985.1 Acidimicrobiales bacterium | reverse complement strand
TGGCCGAGTTGGCCGAGGCGACACTCGGTCGTCTGGCGAGGGTGATCGGCGGCGGCGCGTTCTCCCAGCGCTCGCCGTTCGCCCACTGGTTCGAAGACGTCAGGGCACTCGGTTTTCTGCGGCCCCCGTGGGCTCTGGCCTACGACACACTGTTCGCCATGTCATTCGCTACGCCTGGTCCGCCAGTACGGCCAATGCCGTAAAGGCGTGGTTACTTCAAAGGTGATTTGGGACGCTATGGGTCCGGAGCCCAACAGCTTTGAAGAACGTATAGCTGAACACGCCATCAACGGCCGCAGTCCTCAACAGGTCGGCGATGCCTCGGTCGAAGTCGGGCTCGGTCATGAGGCCGGCGTCTATCGCAGGCTGCTTCACGCCCTGGATCATTGCGGTGAAGGTGTTCTTGGTGAAGCCGGTGATCAGGTCGGGTCGGCTTCCGTCCCCGTAGACCATGCGCGGCGAAACGCGTACGGCGTCGAAACCAGCAGCGGTGAGCAAAGGATAGAGCTGGCGCCCGATCAACGCATTGCCGTTGGCCGCTGACTGGAGGTCGACCTGGCATTGCACAGTGCGCTGAGCGAACGCGCTGTCGGGATGGAAGGACGTCGATCCATGATCGCCTTCCACCACGGTGATTGTTCCGCCCGGCTTGAGAACCCGCTTCAGCGCACGTAAGGCGTCGACCGGGTGGGGGAGATGTTCGAGTACGAAGCAGACAAACACATGGTCGAACGACGCATCGTCAAAGGGCAGAGCGAAGATGTCGGCCTGGCGCACCTCGACATTGGAGAAGCCAGCAGCACTTACTGCGGTGCGCGTGTGGGCCACCGAGTCATGCGAGATGTCGATCGACGTGATCACAGCGCGCGAGCTCTGCGTGGCGAGCGTGATCGTTTGCGCGCCCACGCCGCATCCCGCCTCGAGCACCGTGGAACCGGCCGGGTACGCCGTGTCGCCGTGGAGAAGTTCGACGAGGGTGGCCGCTTGGTCCTGCAACCGCTGCGTTTCCCGTCGGTCGTAGCCATGCACATACTTGGTCATGGTCCGGAGCGTATTGTCGCTCGCTGTCCGCTCGTGTTCGGCCACTTCTGGCGGGTCGAAAGGGTAGAAAGTCCCGCTCAGCGGGCAAAACTACCCTCTCGACCCTGGTTGCAGGTAGCACCAGGCGAGCAGGTTGGCTCAGGCGGGTGGAAGTTCCCATCGAACGGCGGGGAATCGTCCGAAGTCGTTGTCGAAAGACACCACCGTGCAGCGATGTTCGATGGCGAGGGCGGCGAGGTGGGCGTCGTTTACGAGGTTCCCGCCTGCGCCGATCGAAATCAGCAGGCTTCGCAGAACCGACGCATGATCCGGCGTTGGATCCAGTAACACCGCAGGGGCGGCCGACAACCACGCATCGATTCGGCCCATTGCCTGCTCGACGGTCAGCGGGTTTGGGAAGAGCGACGCCTTCGTGGTGAGTCGAACGAACGCAAGTAGAGCGATCCACGCGAAGGCCACCGTATCGGCGCCAGACAACGCGTCATCCAGGAATCGACGGGCTCTATCGTGATACGGCGCATCGGTGTTCACTGCGTAGAGCAAGACATTGGCGTCAACAAGCTTCACGAGGCGCTGCGCATCTTGCGGATGAGTTCGTCGTCTTCTAGGTCTGCGGCGATCTGCAACGACCGGTCGAGGTTCACCCTGCTCGTCCCTAGCGCTGCGGTCTGCGTGACGAATAGCTGAGGGTCGCGTTGGTTGGTGGTGCCTGTTCGAATCGCGTCGTTTACGGCGTCCTTGAACGACTGGTTGCGCTCCCGCATTCTTCGGCGGATCAGTTGCTCGGTGTCGGGATCCAGAGTGACGGTGGTCCGCATATGTGCATCATAGCATCACCTTTTTTGATGTCTTGATGCTATCTGCTTGAGTAGCGACGTGACAGAAGACCGTGGCGGTTGGTCAGGTGCAAACTCTTTCCACGCAGAAGGAGTAGAAAGTTTGGCTCAGCGGGTAAATCTCGCCTCTAGACGCCGACTGCACGACGAGGGCCCCGGTCGGTGACCAGCACATATTTGTTGTCTCACTGTCCGAC
>JANYHQ010000339.1 GCA_025358985.1 Acidimicrobiales bacterium | reverse complement strand
GACGATTCCACCGTATGGCGAACGGGATCCACCAGTTCATGCTTCACCAAGGAGTTGACATCGCTGCCCAGCGTGGCCGAGAACAACATCGTTTGGCGGGGACGCGGCATATGGCGCAACAACCACTCCAGGTTGGGCATGAAGCCCATGTCGCACATGCGGTCGGCCTCGTCAACCACCAAGAACCGGATGGAGTCGAGGAAGATGTCTCCGCGACCCATCAGATCGATGAGGCGCCCAGGCGTGGCCACCACAATTTCGGCGCCGGCGTTGAGACCCGCCTTCTGATGGTCCATGGATACGCCGCCGTAGATCGAGACCACTTTGAGACCCCGCGGCTCGGCCAGCCACACGAGTTCGCCCTCAACCTGGGCCGCCAACTCGCGAGTGGGAACCAATACCAGCGCCGATGGTCGGCGGGGCTTGGCCGGTGCTTTGACCAACATCACCAGCGGGATACCGAAGGCCAAGGTTTTTCCCGAACCTGTCTTGGCTTGACCACATACGTCGCGGCCGTCGAGACCGTCGGGGATGGTGAGCGCTTGTACCGCGAACGGGGCGTCAATGCCATGCTCTTTGAGTACCACCAGAACGTCCTCGGAGACGCCAAGTTCTGCGAACGTCAGGTCCGTCCGGTCCTCAAACGGCGCCGTAATGGAGGGGACTTTTACTGCTGGCTTGGGCTCTCGCTCGACTTTTGGAGGTCGAGCCGCACCCTTCTTCGCCACAGCCTTCTTCGCCACAGCCTTCTTGGCCGCAACCTTCTTGGCGACAACCCGCTTCGTGACCGAAACCTTCTTTACCGCAACCTTCTTGGCGACAACCCGCTTCGTGACCGCAACCTTCTTGGCCGCAACCTTCTTGGCGACAACCCCCTTCGTGACCGCAACCTTCTTAACCGCAACCTTCTTGGCGACAACCCCCTTCGTGACCGCAACCTTCTTCGTGAGAACCGGGTTGGTCGGCACACGCTTCGCCATGACCTTCTTGGCCGCAACCTTCTTGGCGACGAGCGGTTTCGCCGGCGCTCGCTTTGTGACTACCCGCACCGCAACCTTCTTCGCCGGCACTGCTTTGGCCGCAACCTTCTTCGTTTGAACCGCCGCCACCTTTGGCTTGGTACCCGCCCGCTTTGTGGTGGTAGCGGTGCGGCGGGAGGCGGTCGACTTCTTGGCAGCCCCTACGGGCCTCTTACTGGGAGATGGACTCATGTCTCAGCCCATCGTACTGGCACCTGCGCAACTGACTGGAGCACGGAATATCGGGGCCTCCCGGCGCCCTCCGGTTGCGACCCGGCCGTACCTACCGTGCGCTGGCAGTGTCGGGCAGGGTCAGCGTCCACGTATCAAGGCGACCCGCGTCGGCACGCAGTCCTACAATCCACATTCGTCGACCCCCATCACTGAGCAGCATGGGCGCCGAGTACCGCTTGAACGTCACCCTGGGAACACGATCGGTGCGCAAGGCACCAACACCAACTCGAGACAACTCCAACTCCGTACGGTCAAACGACACCGCTGCGGTGAACACGCCCGCCGCCGTTTCGACCACCCCAAGCGTACCGGCGTCACCTTCGATCAGACCCTGCCTACTGAACCAAGACCCGTTCTCTCCGTCCCATCGATGCAGGGTTCCGCCCAGCCTGCGACGTTCGTCGCCACTCTGCACCACGATCATGTTCCCGGTGACTGCTACCTCGCTGGGCGAGTAGCCGTAGACCCCGTCTGACGCTGGCCCGGCGTTCACGGTCCATGTCCGCCCGTCGCGTGATGTCCACACGATGGGTCGTGCAAACCCATCCCCGCGCCCGTCCCCTCGCCCGATCATCACAAACCGATCTGGGGTCGCCGTAACCGCAGCTGCGTATTCGAAACCCGGACCCTGACCCTTGGCCAAGGGTGAATACACCCAAGTTGCTCCGCAATCATCGGATACCACGACGAAGGCGTCACTGGTGCTCGTGAGGGTACGACCCGAAGCCACCAACCGCTTGGGTGCACCCAGAGCCCGACCGCTGACTACACCGGTGAGAGTGGAGTTAGCCGGCATCCCCGGCACCACCAGTGAGACCCACTGTGTACCGGTCACATTGCGCCACACGGTGGCCGATGATGGCGGCGCAGGGTCGACGGTCTCCATTGCCACTGACGATGCGCCACTGGCACCCACCGCAACCAGCGCAGTGGCGCACTCGGTGGCGCCTGTCACCCAGGCCGTATCGCCCGAGACGCGCTCGATGTGCCACGGGCCGACCCCGTCGAATCGCAATACTTCGCCTCGCTCTCCTTCAAACGATGCCCGTACCAACGACGAGGCAATGCCAATCCCGGCCTGCGACGCCGGCGCGCCTGTTCCAAAGCTCGGCCCCGAAATCGTGACCCCAGTGAGCGGAAGCAGCGGTGTGGTGTCGGGGCGCTTGGCGTTGATGACCACTGCCCCGCCGACCAAAACCACCACTGCAGCGGCCGCTGCAAACATACGACGATCGGACTTCATGAGACCTCCGACGTCAGGCCGGCCACCATTGGTTCCGTTCCCACCAGAAATGCGGCTTCAGCACACGGCTTGGCGGGGCGGCGGAGTGAGTTCAACCAGATACGTCTCAACCGACGTACGCACACAGCCGGAACCGGTGAGGTAGGCCGTATGGGACCGGCCAGGCACGATGAGCAATCGTCCATTCTGCAATTGCGACGCCAACTGCTGGGCCCATACCAACGGAGTGGCCGGGTCCTGTGTGGTGCCAATCACCAGAATGGGAGCCGATCCAGCCGCCACTCGGACCCGTGGCTGATCCACCGCGGGCACCGGCCATTCACCGCATACCACGTTGAAGTACGCCGTGACCCGACCGAAATGTCGTGACAGCGGACTCAGCTCGGTGGCCAACTGGTCGTAATGGGCGGGGTCTCTCGACGAAGGGATGTCCACGCAATTTACAGCGACGTTGGCCTCAGTGGTGTTGCGGTATGAACCATCGCGATTGCGGTCGGTGTAGCTGTCGAATAGTGCCAGCATCTGCGCTCCTTCACCGCGACGAGCGGCCGACAACGCACTTTCCAGCCGAGGCCAGCCGAACCGTTCGCTGTAGAGCATGCTGACGACACCTATGGTGAGCTCACTGGGGCCCACCGATCGGGCACCTACCAAAATCGGCTGGGTCTCCACCGTGTCAAACAAATCATCAATGGTGGCCGACGGTACGTCTCCTAATGATTTTCGACAAGTCTGTCGCTGCGCACAGTCGATTTGGAAATTGTTCAGCGCTTGTTCAAATCCAATAGCCTGCAATCGAGCACGGTCGTCATTGCTGGCATTGGGGTCAAGTGCACCGTCGAGGGCGAAGGCGCGCACTCGTTTGGGAAAGAGATCGGCGTACACGGCCCCGAGGTAGGTGCCATAGGAGAAGCCAAAGAAGCTGATCTGGTTCTCACCCAGCGCCTTGCGTAACTGTTCCATGTCGCGTGCCGCATCAACCGTACCGAGGTGGCGCAACACATCGGCACCATTTCGAGCCAGACATCCATCGGCCAATTCCTTGGACGTAGCGAAGATGGCATCACGCTCCGCCGGGGTGTCGGGGGAGGGGTCCACGGCGAAGTACCGGTCCAATGCCTTGGTGTCCAGACAGCGAACCGGGGCACTGGCACCCACGCCACGGGGATCAAAGCCCACGATGTCAAAACGGTCTGTGAGCCGAGTACCAAACAGCAACGCAGCCTGAGGGGTGAAGGCCACTCCTGACCCACCCGGGCCGCCCGGATTGATGAGCAGCGACCCAATTTTGCGGCCCGAACCCTTGGCCCGGGAACGGTTCACCGCCAATGAAATGGTGGTGCCCGTGGGCTTGGAGTAGTCCAGCGGTACGGTCAATGAAGCGCAGTCAAGGGTGGGTGAGCCCTGGCATCGGAACCATTTCAGGCGCGCCACCGCGGGAAGAGCCGGGGGCGCCACCGTTTGTTGCACCTCGGCGATCTGAGTGCGCGGGGCCGCCCCCAGCCCCGGCGACCCCACCACGATGGCGACACCCAGGGCTGAGACAGCGGCAACAACACCCAGCAAAGTTCGCGTCGGGGGGCGCGACAAAACTGCGCTCACGCCGACAGTGCCGTCCAAGCGTTCGACAGGTACGGCTCCCAGTCGGGGCTCACACTGCCAACCGCCACGAGTAGCCAGGTGAGGGTATGGGGCACGGTCGGCTTCTTACGCAACGTCATCCCGCAATGCTCCAGCAGTGTGTCGCCTTTACGGGCGTTACACGGTCGACAAGCAGCCACGACGTTGTCCCAGGCGTGCAGGCCACCACGTGAGCGCGGGAACACGTGATCGATGTTCTCGGCCGCCACACCGCAGTACTGGCACCGGTACCCGTCACGGGCAAACACGGCACGGCGGTTGAGCGGCACCTTGGACCGGAACGGAACCTTGACGAAGTGGATGAGTCGAATCACCGACGGCGCCACCAGCACCACCCGCTCTGAGCGCATGTCTCGGCCGGTGCCGTGCACCACCTCTGCCTTTTGCTTGAGCACCAGGACCAATGCGCGGCGCACCGGAACCACACAGAGGGGTTCATATGATGCGTTGAGCACTAACGCTCCAGCCATTCCCTGAACCTACCCCAGTGAGCTCCGGTTGGACCTACACCATTTCAGGAACGCCACCAGGTCATGCCCTTGTAAGGGGCCGGTGCCGTCGCCGCCATTATTGGTCTGCTGGCGGAAACGCAGGTAATTCGCCGGAGGCAGCGGTGACCGTGGTGCACTCCGCCACCACCCGGGCGGTGCCATCCGGCGGCCTGCGGCCAACGCCTCCGGCCACAACACCGGCCGAGTGAGGACTGCCATCACGGCGCCCGCACTCAACAATCGGGGCACGTGCATCAACT
>JANYHQ010000683.1 GCA_025358985.1 Acidimicrobiales bacterium | reverse complement strand
GGTCGCTGCATATGATCGACAGTGCCGCCGACTCGCTGGCCGACATCCAGGTAGAACCGAAAGAGGGCTTTGAACGGTTCATTCAGCGGGTGCCATTGGGGCTGGTGTTCGTGGTGGCACAATGGAGTTGACGGCGGTGAGATATGGATAGTTCCACGGTGCCACCACGAACACCAGCCCCAATGGCACCCGCTGAATGAACCGTTCAAAGCCCTCTTTCGGTTCTACCTGGATGTCGGCCAGCGAGTCGGCGGCACTGTCGATCATATGCAGCGACCGCTCGGTGAAGCCGCGCAATTCACCGGCGCCGTAGCGCACCGGTCTACCCATCTGCCATGCCAACTCGATGACGATGTCGTCGACCATGGCATTCATGGCCGCCACCGCCGCCCGACACACCCGGCCCCGTTCTTCCACCGACGTGCGGGCCCACTGTGATTGAGCGCGCTTGGCATCGTTGAGCGCCGAATCGATCTGCCCGGCGGTGGCCAATGAACGTTCGGCGTACACCGATCCGTCGATGGGCGAGATGATTCTGACCATGTCCGTGTTCACATCCGGCAGTGTATGGGCAGCCCACCTCGTTCCTGCTTGTGGACCTGTCCCATATCGTGGAATGCTGAGGCCATGGGGGTCCAGTCCATTGAACGGGCGTTTTCTGTACTCCGACGACTTTCGAGCGGGCCGGCCGGAGTCACCGAGATCGCCGAGCGAGTGGACCTACCCAAAAGCACCGTGTCGCGCATCTTGTCCACCCTGGAAGGCATTGGCGCCGTGGCCCAGACCTCACCAGGCGGCCCGTATCGCATTGGTGAGGCGATGCTCGACCTGGTGAGCGCACTGCTACCGGGTCGTGGACTCATCGACAGCGCCTATCCCCATCTGCTGGAGCTGATGGAAGCCACGGGCGAAGCGGCCGGCATCTCTGTGCTCGACGGCGACCTCGTGCACTATCTGGAACAGGTGGAATCCAACAATCCGGTACAGGTGCGCAATTGGTCGGGGACACGTGTGCCCCTGCACGTGGTTCCATCGGGTTTGGTGTTGTTGGCATGGGCCCCTCCCGCCCATCAGCGCGCATATCTTCAGCGCACATTGGAATCGTTTACGGCCAAGACGGTGGTGAACCCTGCGGCCATTGCCCAACGCCTCGGTGAGGTTCGGGAGCAGGGGTACGCCTGGGTGTTCGAGGAGTTCTCCGAAGGCATCAACTCGGTAGCCGCCCCCATCCGCGACTCCACCGGCAACGTCATCGCCGCTATCCACTCTCATGGCCCCGCGTACCGTTTTCCGCTGCATCGCTCCACCGCCCTGCTCGGTGATGCCGTGGTGGCGGCGGCAGGCAGGGTGACTGCTGACCTTCGTTCCAATCCCACCGTGCCGTGATGGAACCCATTTCGCTGTATGTGCACGGGCGCCCGATGCGGGCCACCTCCGGTGAGGTGTTCACCACGTTGAACCCGGCCACGGGCGAAGTGCTGGCCACCGTGGATCAAGCCTCTGAGGCCGACGTTGATGCTGCGGTGATATCGGCCCACGACGGATTCGATACGTGGCGGGCCATGTCCGGCGCCGCCCGTGGCCGAATCCTGAACGAGTCGGTTCGCCTCTTGCGGGCACGTAATCAATCATTGGCTGAATTGGAGGTAGCCGATACCGGTAAACCAATTGCCGAAGCGGTTGCCGTAGATGTCTCTTCGGGTGCTGATTGCATCGAGTACTACGCCGGACTGGCGGCCTCCTTGCACGGTGAGCACTACGACCTGGGTACGTCGTTTGCGTACACGCGGCGAGAGCCTCTCGGCGTGTGTGCCGGCATTGGCGCCTGGAACTATCCGCTGCAGATCGCCTGTTGGAAGAGTGCCCCGGCGCTGGCCTGTGGCAACGCCATGGTGTTCAAGCCGGCCGAACTCACGCCCCTCACGGCCATGAAATTGGCAGAGATCTACACCGAGGCCGGCGTACCTGCAGGCGTGTTCAACGTGGTGCAGGGTGATGCCCGGGTGGGTCGGGCACTCACCGTTCATCCGGGTATCGCCAAGGTGTCGCTCACCGGTGAGGTGGGTACCGGTCGTCAAGTAATGGCCCAAGCGGCCGCGACGTTGAAATACGTAACGTTGGAACTGGGGGGCAAGAGCCCGCTCATCGTGTTCAATGACGCCCATCTCGACAATGCAGTGTCGGCGGCGTTGATGGCCAACTTCTATACACAGGGCGAGGTGTGCTCCAATGGCACCAGAGTATTCGTTCATCAAGACGTGGAGGAAGCATTCCTTCATCGGCTGGTGGAACGCGCGTCCAAGCTCCGGGTGGGCAATCCCATGGATCCCCTTACCCATGTTGGTGCGTTGATCTCGGCTGATCATCTGGCCAAAGTCATGGGTTATATCGAACGGGGTGTGGCTGAGGGCGCCCGATTGCGCTGCGGCGGTCATCGGCCTACCAATCCCTCGCTGGCGGCAGGAAACTTCGTGGTGCCAGCGGTGTTTGATAGGTGTACAGACACTATGGCCCTCGTGCGCGAGGAGATCTTCGGCCCGGTGATGTCGGTGCTGTCGTTCACTACGGAAGATGAAGTGGTGGCCAGGGCCAATGACACCGAATTCGGGTTGGCGGCCGGGGTGTTCACCCGCGATATCCAGCGGGCCCATCGAGTGGTGGCCAACCTGCAGGCGGGCACCATCTGGATCAACAACTACAACATCACTCCTGTCGAGATGCCGTTCGGTGGCTACAAGCAGTCCGGCATAGGCCGTGAAAACAGCCTCACCACCATCAACCACTACACCCAGTTGAAGAGCGTGTACGTGGAGATGGGAGACGTGGATGCCCCATACTAGGTCCCATACTAAGCACACAGATGACGTTGTCTACGACTATGTCATCGTGGGCGGCGGTTCCGCCGGATGTGCGCTGGCCAACCGATTAAGCGCTAATCCAGACACCTCGGTGCTGGTGCTCGAAGCAGGGCGACCGGACTACAAGTGGGACGTGTTCATCCACATGCCTGCGGCGTTGGCGTTCCCCATCGGCAGCCGGTTCTACGACTGGAAGTACGAGTCCGAACCCGAACCGTTCATGAACGGGCGACGCATTTACCACGCCCGGGGCAAGGTGTTAGGGGGGTCAAGCAGCATCAACGGCATGATCTTTCAGCGGGGCAACCCGCTCGACTACGAGCGGTGGGCGGCGGACCCGGGCATGCAGCGCTGGGACTACGCCCACTGCCTGCCGTACTTCAAGCGGATGGAAGCATGCATGGCGGCTGATCCTGGCGATGAATACCGGGGCAAGAGTGGGCCGCTGGTAGTTGAGCGCGGGCCGGCCACCAACCCACTGTTTTCCGCCTTCTTCGCAGCGGTGCAGCAGGCCGGCCATCAGCTCACCGACGACGTCAACGGGTACCGCCAAGAGGGCTTTGCCAAGTTCGACCGCAACATCAAGAAGGGACGGCGGTTGTCGGCGGCACGGGCCTATCTGCATCCGGCGATGGGGCGGCCCAACCTCACGGTGCGCTGTAGGGCCACCGCCAGCCGGGTCCTGTTCGATGGCAAGCGGGCCACGGGCGTAGAATATCGCCAGGGCAGGGGCCGCGTCCGTCAGGTGCGCGCCGCCGAGGTGATCCTATGTGGTGGGGCCATCAACTCACCTCAGCTGCTTCAGGTATCGGGGGTGGGAAACTCCACAGAGCTACGCGCACTTGATATAGACGTGGTGCACGATTTGCCTGGTGTGGGAGAACACCTGCAGGATCATCTGGAGGTGTACGTGCAGCATGGGTGCTCGCAGCCGGTGTCCATTGCGCCATCCTTGAAATGGCGAAACCGACCGTGGATTGGGTTTCGTTGGTTGTTCTTGCGTAGCGGGCCTGGTGCCACCAACCACTTCGAGGGCGGAGGGTTCATCCGCAGCAACGATGATGTGGCTTACCCTAACCTGATGTTCCATTTCCTACCCATTGCCATCCGCTACGACGGCAGTGCCCCCACGGAGGG
>JANYHQ010000648.1 GCA_025358985.1 Acidimicrobiales bacterium | reverse complement strand
CCGAGTTGCGCAGAAACAGGGTCTTGGGGGCCACGTCCACTCCCACGGGTACCGCGCCCAGGTCGAGCACCGCTGGTTCGAACACCAATCGGGCCACCGCACCCGCACCAGCCAGTCCACCGTCAGCCGTCAGGGGCCCGGCGGGGGCGAGCGCCGTAACTTGGATCTTGCCGCTTTGGGGACCGGCGGCGGTGGGACGGAACACCACACGAAGCGTGCATACTGATCGAGGCGGCAGCGATGTGGTTGCCTGACACGTCCCTTCGGTAATGGCAAACGGGCCCGCCGTAGTAGCGCCCTGGAAGCGCATCTCCAGTGTTCCGGTGTTGGTGACTTTCAGGTCGCGGGGCGCGCTCTCACCCCCAAGTGCCACATCGCCGAAGTCCGCCCCTTCCACGCTCAGCCCCAACACGTCGGGTTTGGTGATGACGGGCGCCCGTGTGGTGACGGTGGCAGCAACGGTGGTGCTGGTGCTCGTGGTGGTAGCAACGATGATGCATTGCCAGTAGAAGCGGTTGCCGGCCGTGTCGGATGGTTTGCATCCCACGAAATTGACCGGACAGGGCACGATGGCCGCCCCCGTCTTGGTTTCGAAACAGAAGTCTTCACGAGGTGGCGGGGGCGGTGGCGGACACCGGTACACGGTACGGACAACGGCGACCGCTACCGGGGCGTCAAGAATGCACCCAGCAAAGTTCGGTGGGCACGGCATCTGCTGCTGGGTTTGGTTGTTGAGGCAAATGGGTGGGGCCACTACCTGGCCGATGGTGGCGGTCACCGAGAACACCGTCGGTTGAGCCAAGACAGCCGTGCCGAGGGGTACTGACCGAGGCGGGCCAACGGCGCGTGCCGCATCGGCTCCCTCCGAGACAGTCACGACGACGACCACAGCCAGCACGGCCAGGCGCATCCATCTGCCCCACATCACGTCATCAGCGTACTGGTTCACCGAGTTGGCGACCTGCCCTTCGAGGCAGTTTGGCGGGCACCCCGCCCACTGATGGTCCACCACAACTGCGGTTGGGGGTTCAGGTTCGCCCACCGGGAGCCGATGACCACGCTGATGCGCCAGGTCCGCAACCACGCCGTTGACGCCACCCGGCCAGTAGTGCGCAGTTCGCGACTCTTTCGCTACGTGCTGGCGGGGGTGGCGGTGATCACGATGTTGGGCTGGTTTCTACTGGCCATGGTGCAGGACTTTCGAAGTCAGGACAGCCCCCGCGCACTCACCGTGGTGGCTGGCCTGACGCTGCTGATGGCGGGCGCCATATTTGGCATCGAGGTGCGCACCGGTGACCGCATCTCCATGAGCTTTACCCAGGCCCGCACCGACGATCTCACCGGGTTGGGCAACCGGCGGCGACTGCTCGAACACCTGGACCGGGTGCTGGCGGTCCCCGATCATGCGCCCATCGCCCTATTGCTCATTGACCTCGACCGGTTCAAAGAGATCAACGATTCGTTGGGGCATCTCATGGGTGACGAATTGCTGCGAATGGTGCGCCCCCGGTTCGAAAGCACGCTGCGTACCGGGGACCTCGCCTGTCGATTGGGGGGTGACGAGTTTGCCATCGTGCTGGCTGGCGAAGCGCCCGAGTTGCGAGCCACCCATGTGGCCCAACGGATCCGTGCGTCGCTGATGGCCCCGTTCCTGCTGGGTGAAACCGAGGTGTTCATCGATGCATCGATCGGGATCTGCAGTGCGCCACTGCATGCCCAGACGTCCGAACAGATGCTGAAGCTGGCCGACATCTCCATGTACGAGGCCAAACGCCAACGTCTTGGTGTGTCGGTGTATCGCGCAGGCCTGGATCAGGTGAACAACGATCGACTGACCTTGGCCAACGATCTGCGCCAAGCACTGTTGCGCGATGAGTTGGGCGTGTTCTTCCAACCCAAGATTGATCTCCGCAACAATCGCCTCATCGGCGTGGAGGCGCTCGTTCGATGGCGTCACCCCACCCGCGGTTTCGTTCCTCCCGACGAGTTCCTCCCACTGGCCGAAGACACCGGTCAGGCTGCACAGGTGACCACCGTGGTTCTGGACAAAGCGTTGGCGCAGGTGTCGGAATGGAAAGCGGAAGGTACGGACCTTCGCGTGTCAGTGAACTTGTACGAATCCGATCTACGCAATGAGGGCGTAGTGAAACGTATTTCTGATGCCCTCGAGCGTCATGTACTCCCCCCTCGCCTGTTGCAGGTCGAGATCACCGAACAGTCGTTGATGGCTGACCCCGCCGGATCCCGGGTGGTGCTCGACTCGCTGCAGCGCATCGGCATCAGTGTGAGTCTGGACGACTACGGCACCGGTTATTCATCGCTGGCCTATCTGCGTGAGTTCCCCATCGACGAACTGAAGTTGGACAAGACGTTTGCGTTGGGGATGACCAGCGACCATACGAGTTGGGTCATCGTACGATCCACTATCGAGTTGGCTCATGCTCTCGGTATGCGGATCGTGGCTGAAGGGGTGGAAGACGAAACCACTCGCGATGAACTGCTGACCCTGAATTGTGATTATGGGCAGGGTTACTACTGGTCGCAGGCGCTGGCCGCCAAG
>JANYHQ010000601.1 GCA_025358985.1 Acidimicrobiales bacterium | reverse complement strand
TCGCTGCCACCGAGCGAATCGGGGCTGTTGGCCACAATGTTGGTCTGCACCGCTTGAGGACACAGCACCGATACGCGGATGCCCTGATGATGGTGGGTCACCGATAGCCATTCTGCCAGCGCCACCGCCGCGTGTTTGGTGACGCTGTACGACATCGAACCGATTTGGGTCAACAGTCCCGCCGCCGATGCAGTATTCAACAGATAGCCCTCGCCCTTGGCAATCATGGAGGGCAGTACTGCCCGGGCGGCGTACACATGGGCCAGGACGTGCACCTCCCACATCTTCTGGATGCGCTCGTTGCTGTCCTCCACGCCGCCGGTGGTGACGAACCCGGCATTGGACACAAACACGTCGATGGGGCCGTGAGCGGCCTCGGTATCCTCCACCAACTTCACGATGGCCGCTTCGTCGCTGACATCGAGGGCCACCCCCGTGCCACTGATGTCAGCAGCTACCCGGGTCGCTTGGACGCCATCGAGATCGGCCACCACCACGTGGCGGGCTCCTTGTGCATGGGCCGCGCGGGCCAGTGCCTCGCCGATGCCCGACCCTCCGCCAGTGATGACCACCACTCGATCTTGAAGTTCCATACCATTAACAGTACGTCGCCGAGGGGGTCAGCCGCCTGGTCGCGACACTCCGTACGCTCGTCGCGACACTGGGGTGGCGCGCTGGGTGGCGCGACCAGCGCGCCTGGTGTCGCGACCGCCTATGTGGTGACGGGAGCAAAGCGGTACAGCGCCGATCCCTCGATGGCGTCCTCGAACACCACTTTTACGGCCATGCCGATACGGACGTCATCCACGTCGATCCCCACGATGTTGGTAAGAATCCGGGGACCCTCGTCCAGCTCCACGAGGGCCAACACATATGGCAGCGCACCTTTCCAGGTACCCGACGCCGCACGCGTGATGCTGAAGCTATACACCACACCGGTGCCCGCCGCGTCGATCCAAGAAACATCTGTGGACATACATATGGGGCAGTGGGAGCGGGGGTACCAGATGACCGCCTCGCAGGTGTTACAGCGGCGCAACAGGAATCGACCTTCGGCTGTGGCGTCCCAAAAGTCCTGGGTTTCCACGGTGGCCACGATGGCCCGAGTGGGCAGATCGGAGGCGCTCATGATGACCGTCCCAGGATCAAGGTTGACGCCCCGGTTCGGGTGGCCAATGAGCCACCGGTGCCGTGCGCAAGGGCGAGCTCACAATCCGGCACCTGGACGGCTGGATGAGCATCACCTCGGACCTGACGGACTGCTTCGATGATCTTGGTCATGCCCCCTCGGTTTCCAGGGTGGTTGTTGCACAATCCGCCCCCATCGGTGTTGAACGGAAGCACCCCGTTGGGGGCCTCCAATGCTCCCGATTCCACAAATCGGCCACCCTCCCCCTTGGCACAGAATCCGAGATCCTCGAGGGTCAGCAATACCGTGATGGTGAAGCTGTCGTAGATCGACGCATACTGGATGTCGCTGGGAGTGACTCCGGCTTGGTCGAATGCTGGTGGACCAGACCACAGAGCTGCGGTGTGGGTGAGATCGATGCGGCCGTTGCTGGAGTGGCGAATAGCCTCGCCGTGGCCGAGCACTGCCACGGCTCGCTCTGGACGGTTCAGGGTGCGGGCCACCTCGGGGCTCACCACCACCACCGCACCCCCACCATCGGTGATCACGCAGCAGTCGAGTCGATGCAAAGGATCAGCCACCAACGGCGAAGCCAGGACCTCTTCCACAGTTACCAACTTTGGTAAGAACGCATTGGGGTTGTGTTGGGCATGGCTGGATGCCGCCACTTTGATGGCGGCCAACTGGGCGCTGGTGGTGCCGTATTGATGCATATGACGGGCCGCCGCCATGGCGTAGTAGCCGGGTACTGATCCGCCCCAGTGATTTTCGAAGTTGGCCTCGGGTGCGTCACCGAAGTTGCCACTACCACCTGGCTGCGATCCTCCGGTTCGGGGCTTGCCGGCCAGGGTCACCAACGCCACGTGACAGTGGCCGGCGGCAATGGCATCCACGGCATGGCCCACATGGGCCAGATACGAAGACCCGCCGGTTTCCGTGGTGTCAGTGAGCCGGGCGTCGATACCGAGATAGTCGGCCATGGACAGCGCCCCGAACCCGGGGGCGTCACCGGCACAGAAATAGGCGTCCACGTCGCGAATGCTGAGACCGGCATCGCGGAGCGCACCAACTGCCACCTCGGCGTGGACTTGGGCCAGGGTGCGATCAGGGATGTAGCGCAACGGGTGCTCGAATGCGCCCACAATGGCAGCCCGGGTAGCGGTGGAAGTTGATCTCGTCACGGCCGCGAGTGTAAGTACCGACCTCGCGCCGACACGATTCGCGGACTACTTTGCCGTATACGATGTCCGAGTCTGAGTCGACCATATCGGTTCGCGGATTGTGGAAGGTGTACGGCCCCAAAGCCGAACGCCTCCTGGGTTCACCCGACGCCGACCTGTCCCGAGCCGAGCTGGAAGCCAAGTCCGGAAACGTCATCGCCATGCGTGACATCCACATGGAGGTGGCGCCCGGTGAAGTGTTCGTGGTCATGGGTTTGTCCGGTAGCGGCAAGTCCACATTGGTGCGATGCCTCACCCGGCTCATCGAACCCACGGCTGGCACCGTCATCATCGGCGGCACCGATGTCACCACAGCCAACCGCAACGAACTCCTGCATGTGCGCCGTCACAAGGTCAGCATGGTGTTCCAACACTTTGGGCTGCTCCCCCATCGCAGCCTCATCGACAATGTGGCCTTCGGATTGGAGGTTCGCAGTGTGGACAGGGCGGCGCGTCGGGCCAAAGCAGAGGAGATTCTCGATCTTGTGGGCCTGGCTGGACTCGGAGGCCGTCGGCCGGATCAGCTCAGCGGGGGGATGCAGCAACGGGTGGGATTGGCCCGTGCGTTGGCCACCGATCCGGAGATACTGTTGTTCGACGAACCGTTCTCGGCGCTTGATCCACTCATCCGCCGAGATATGCAGGATGAGGTCATCCGCCTACGACGTGAGGTCACCAAGACCATGGTGTTCATCACCCATGATCTGTCAGAGGCGCTGCGCCTCGGAGACCGTATTGCCATCATGCGCGACGGCCGATTTGTACAGGTGGGCACTCCATCGGAGGTGGTAGGTACACCGGCAGACGACTACGTCCGCAATTTCGTACGCGATGTGCCACGTTCGCATGTGATTGCCGTAGGAGAAGTGATGTCGGGAGTGGTGCATTGCGATGTCGGTGGCACGGTAACCACCAACACCAAGATTCGTGACGTGGTGGCCATGGTGGCCGCCAGTGATTTCCCCGTGCGGGTGGTCGATAGCGCGGGGGCGGTGGTGGGTTCCATCGACCGTCTCACGGTGTTGTCGGTTATCGCGGGGATTGAACCCGGCGTCGTGATGCTGACGCCTGCGGGTACCGGCCCGTGACAATCACACTCACAACTGGGGCGCATCATCGAGACATTCGTACGTATACGTGGTTTCGTGTCGGCGCTCCATCGGCGGCCGTGCTCGTGGTCGTTGGCGTTGGTCTGGCCACCGGGCACACGCCCCCCACGTGGTTGGATGGCCATGTTCGACCGTGGGTAGACCATCTCTACCGCTGGAGTCAGCTCCATCACGACACCAATTGGCTGTTCCGGTTCGTGTTCACTCCGTTTGCCGACGCCGTCACGTGGGCCACCAGCACATTGCTCTGGATTTTGCGTACGTCGCGATGGCCCGGTGTCTTGGCCGCCACGGCACTCATCGGTTGGCATACGGGTGGGCGTCGCACCGCCATCACGGCGACGTTGGTGTTGGCAGGTTGTGGCGTCCTTGGTTACTGGGACAACACCTTGATCACGGCTTCCATCATGTTGGTGTCGGTGGCCATCGCCTTGATGCTGGGTATCCCACTGGGGATCTGGGCTGGCTTGTCAACCCGGGTGGACCGCGTACTGAGGGCCTTCCTCGACACTGCGCAGGTCATGCCCCCCTATGTGTACTTACTACCGCTGGTGGTGGCCTTCGGCATCGGCATAGCCCCAGCCGTAGTGGCCACAGTCATCTACGCAGTGCCACCAGCGGCGCGTCTCACCAGTCTCGGCATTCGCGGTGTGGAGGGTTCGAGCACCGAGGTAGGACTGTCCTTTGGGTGCACGGGCCGCCAACTGCTCACCAAGGTTCGGCTGCCACTGGCCCGTAGGGCCATCCTGCTTGGTATCAACCAAGTGATCATGATGGCCTTCGGTGTGGTGGTGATCGCTTCGATCGTGGGCACCGGCGGCCTCGGCACCGATGTGTTGGAGGGACTACAGAAAGTCGACGTGGGGAGGGCCTTCGCGCCTGGACTGGCGCTGGTGTTGGCAGCCGTCGCCATCGATCGGATTTCCACGGCCCAGCGCCTCCCCGCCCCCACCCATCGGCGTATGCCCGGTGGTCAGTTCCAACCCTGGATGGTGATGGCAGGCGCGGTTGGTCTCGTAGTGATGGTGGCCATCATGGCCAAGGTACTGAGGCTCAACAGTTTCCCGAGCGCCCTCCATCTGGAAGTGGCCAAGCCGGTGAACACGGCCAATGCGTGGCTCAACCGACACGTCCGCTATGCCACCGGGTCCTTCAGCGACTTCCTGGTGATCCAAGTACTGAGCCCCATCCGTGACCTGTTCCAGGCGGCTGCCTGGTGGCTGGTGGTGGCCATAGCTTTGGCGGTGGGCTGGGTGAGCAAAGGATGGCGATTGGGCGTGTTGTGCGCCAGCTGTTTCGTGGGCATTGCCGCCTTACGGGTATGGGACCTGG
>JANYHQ010000528.1 GCA_025358985.1 Acidimicrobiales bacterium | reverse complement strand
GAAACAGCAGAATCCATGGCCTTTTCCGCCAATTTGGTGGCTGAGTCGAGGGCGTCCTTGCGGGCTGACTCTGCCGTGTCGAGCGTCTTGCCGGTGAGCGTGCCCAGGTTGGTGGCATTAGTAAGTGCGCCTATGTCAAAGGGTTTGCCGAACTCCACGGCCTTGGCTGCAATGGCAGCGGCAAGGCTGGTGTCGGCGGCCACCGGTGACATGTTGAAGTTGGTGATCATCGGGGTCATCGAGGTCAGTGCTGATGGGCCGGTGAGCCCCGCCGTCAGCGTGCCGGTAGGCATCTGTACCGCGGCAATGTCGGGGGCACTGTCGCCGGGTGAGTCTTGCCAGTTCCAGAAGCGAGTGAGGTCGATCTTCTCAGCCGACGAACAGTGGCCAAGCACCGCTTCACCCAGTACTCCTTTGGTGGGCAGGGCAATGGTGGAGCGGGGCGGTTCGAACCCGTCCACATGGAAACGCATCAGCGAGTCCTGCAACATGCCGGTGGTGATGCGTTTGTGCGTGGTGCGTTCAATTTCATCGCTGAGTGCGGTGGGAATCATGAACGGCAGCACCATGGCATTGCCGTAGTAGCCCAGCACGTTGTTGGTGATGCACGACAACAGGGGTACCGATTCCACCGGACCCCCCTCCCCCAGTGTTGGCACGCCGATTGAGTACCGCTCCAAGAGCACCACGCGCTCCTCCGGGGTGAGCGACGCATACACAGAAATGCTGCACGTCATGGTGTTGCGCATCACCCACTGCAGTGTCTTCTCGATCTCGAGTAGTGCGCTGTAGCCGAGCTGCGGTGGAATCAACCGTGAGGCAATGGGAAACAGCGTGGGCGGCAGCCGCACCGAGGAACCTGCTGACCAGTTGGTGGTGGCGAACTCCACGGTGGCATCCACCAGAGCGGAGAAACGGGTGAGACGCGTACCGCCCAGTTCCTGCTCCAGACGATCCGGCTGGTAGCTGGTGGTGATGGACCGCGCCGAAGCCGCCGCCCCGAGTGCGCCGAGCAGGTCCTTGGGATCGATTCCCAGAAAGGTTTTAGCGAACCCGAGGTCAAGCAGCGCAGGTGGGGCAAAGTGATAGTCGAGCCGTTGGAACCTGCGACTGATCTCGAAGCCCACCACGTCTTGGCGGGGCATCGAGGCGGGAATGCTGATGCTGGCCGACATGGAGGAGTTGTCGACTTCTCGGCGCCTACGCAGCTCACCGAAGAGGTCCGCCTCGTTGGCAAAAGCGGTGGTTCCCACTGGGAGTGGGGCAATTGGTGAATCAGCGGACAGCCGGAACGGGCCGATACGAAATCCGCGCTTCGACACCACCGTGACGAACACTTCTTCGATGGGCAGAAACGACCCGCTGACCGAGACCTTCATGATGTCTTCGGCCGGCCCACTCGATGTGGCCACGGTGGCCAGCGGATCGGTGACGAACTCGTTGAGCAGTGCCAGGCCCTGACGGAAACGGGGCGGCACCAGGCGGGCCAGTACATCGCTATGACGGATCAATTCTCCGTAGCGATACAACACCGCAGACCGATTCGATGGCGCCGTGGACAGGGTCGGTTGCTCAAACTGGGGAAGGAAGCGCACGATGTCAAGGGGCACCAAACACACCAGTGTCACCCCGTCCACCGCCGTAGAAACGTCAAAGACCCGGGTCACCTCCCAGTACTGCATGGTAAGTGCGCGTGTCTTGTTGTGGTTGGCAATGGTCTTGGTGACAACGCTGGTGTTCTCCGACGCCGTGGCCAACCTCATACCGGTTCGTGATGACCTACGACGCGCAGACGCCTGGCGTTGAACTGCGGAGTGGGTGTTCTGCGCGGCGTCTGAAGTGGCCGAGCGCGAGCCGGACATCCACGTATTGGTGTTGCCGCTGGCACTGGCCGTGCCGTAACTGGTGGCCACGCCGCCGGCTACACAACCGAAGGGGAACACCCCGCCACCACCCACGGCCGCGGCCACCGAGAACGAGCTGGCTTCGCTGTCGTAGTGGCTACCTCCGGACGCCGCTTCGCGAAACGCAGTAGAAAACGTGGCGGTGGCCGATGTGTCGTCGCGTTCGGAGAACGACATCTGCTCCGATGAGTCGAGTGTTTCGCTTTCGGTGACAAACGATGTGGCGGTGCGCTCGGTGATGGCCACCTTCTGTTGCTCACCGGGGGCCAAAGGCAAGGAATACACCAGATCACCAAGGGCCAGACCTACTGGTGTCCACCGCTGGGCCATGTGCACCACATAGCCAAGGGCCAACGACGAGGCGATGGGCAATCCTCCGCCGAGCAGCCCGGTGCGTACCCGAGCCAAGCCATCCCGGAACGCATCTATCGACAGTGGACGGTCGATCGGCACTCTATTCACGAGATGGAAGGTGGGGCGCTCGTTGGCGTTGCGCAACAGATCCAGCGGACCATTGGCACCGCGGACCGCCAGCAGCGCGTCCACCACTTGGCCCTCACCACCGGGGGCGGGCAGCTTCACGTCCACGGTGAGGGTAGGCATGGTGAGCGAAGGGTCCGTGAGACGAAACATCACTCCGTATGGGAACTTATCGATTGACGTGTCCTTGCGGAACACCAACTCGCAGTCGTCCTCACCCAGCATCACTTCAGGGTGGATGTGGCTATCGTCGGAGGCGTCACGATCCGTTGATCCGGCGGCGAGGGCCTGGAGACCACCCAGCAAACTGAGGGGGATGGGATCAAGCTGAACGGTGAGGGTGACGGTTGGCAGCAGACCATTGGTGTCAACCGAGCCGAGTACGCCGGGGAGTTTCTGGTTGCCGTGCGCCCCCGACACCACCATGCCGATCGTTGTGGGATCAAGCGCCCTCATCGATGCAGGAATGGCGAGGGCAAACGTCCCATCCTCGGAAGTGAAGGCGGTGGGAGTGCGCCCCGAGCCCACCGCGAACTTGTCCAGCGCCACCTGTAGCCGGGACCCGGCAGTGCCGTCTGGTCTGATAATGCGCCCCGACACCTGTCCTGGTACCGGACTGCCGACCGACGCACTGTGTACGGAGTCGTCGGCCGCAAAGTCGGCAATGGACCTGGCAAAGCCAGCGGCCGCATCGATCTGCAGCGCCACTGCTTCTCGTGCCAGTGCGAGGATGGCCGGGTCATCCGTTCGAGTCCACGCCGGGCTGTCCTCCGGAATGGTGATGGGTAGCGGATCGGGTTCCTTGTACGACGACCCGGCACCGACGACGTTGGGATCAGCTACGAAGTTTTCGGCCCTGATGTTGTCAGCTCTGATGTTGTCGGCAAGGGTTCGCACCCGCAACACATCACGGAATTGATCGGCCATGGGGCCACCTCCTCATTTGGTACACATGAAGATGGCGCAGGACTCGCTGAGATACACCAAATAGCCAACTATTTTGGTCAGTACAAGATGATCAATGGTTCAGTTCTGACAACCTCATATACTCAGCCTCGGGACCCCGGTAGATCTGGGAGCCTGGCGAGACTGCGTACCCGCTCGATCCACACCGTACGTACAGCCGAGCCTGGCTCCGTACGCACGAGCAAAGCAGCCATCTGTGCCCGTACGGCGGCGTCCACCGTGTCCGATGACCAGCCCATGGCCGCAAACACCCACAGCCCGTATTCGCGGGCAAAAGCCTCCGCGGTAGCCGGCGGCAATCCGCGAAACCAGAACGTCCACCACACCCAGGCCACATCGGTGAGTGGGTTCCCCCAACCGGCCATCTCCCAGTCAACCACCGCGGCCACCCTGAGAGCCCCGGCCTGAGCAGATGCCTGAGGAAACCACAGGAGGTTGTGCAAACCCGGGTCCCCGTGTACGAACGAAACGCCCCGTTGATGTAGGGGATGCTCCAACGCCGGGAGCAAGGCATCAACCACATCCGAGGGGGCTCCGGACACTCGTAGCGGTTCCACCAGCGCGCTGACCTGCTGCGCCCGATCGAAGCTATTACCCACCAAAGGTTGGGGCGATGTTGAATGAATGACCCGTAGTATGCGCGCAGTCAATGTACCGATGACCGCAGGCAATGCGGGATTGTGGGCCAGCTCCCTGAGTACGCTGAGGCCCTGACGACCGTCGATGAACTCGCTGACCATGATCGCCCATTCGTCATCATGATGCGTGGCAATGAGACGGGGCACAGGCAACAACTCATCAGCCAACACACCAAGGATGGCCGATTCTCGTTCCACGTCGGCACGTTTCCATGACGACGTGGCCGCCTTGACGATGACCCGACGGCCATGCTCAAGCGCGCATATGAACACCAAATTGGAGTGCCCGCCTTGAGCCGCCTCCGCAGTGCGCAGCCGACAACCCAGCATCGGCTCCAGGCGGTCGGCCAACGGAGCGGGCACCACCACTGACGTCACCGGGCGCGGCCCACCCGCTGCGCACGTCGGTGATGGCGGGCTATGGCCAGTTCGATGAGCCGATCGAGTAGCTGCGGATACGACACACCACTGGCCTCCCACAGCTTTGGGTACATCGAGATGGGAGTGAACCCAGGGATGGTGTTGATCTCGTTGACCACCCAACCCATCCCATCAGGACGGTCGTCATAGAAGAAGTCCACTCGGGCCATACCCTCGGCGCGCAAGGCCCGAAATGTCTGTAGAGCCAAATGCTGTCCCTGCGCCAACACATCGGGCTCCAGTACTGCCGGAATCATGAGTTGAGCGCCGTCACCCAGATACTTGTCCTCGTAGTCGTAGAACTCTTTGCCAGGCAGAATTTCTCCGGCCACCGACACCTCGGGATGCTCGTTGCCGAGTACGGCGAACTCGATCTCACGTCCCACGATGGTCTGCTCCACCACCACCCAGTCATCGAAGCCCAACGCCACGCTCAGCGCGCCTATCAACTCGGCGTGGTCGTGGGCTTTGGTGACGCCCACGGAAGAGCCCATGTTGGCCGGCTTCACGAATACCGGAAAGCCCAGGACGTCGGCCACCACGGCACTGAACGCCTCCACCGCCGACGGTGTAGCTAGGTCCCATGCGGCGCGGGCCAACCACTTGGCCTGCGGCAGGCCAGCGGTAGCCAGCACACTCTTGGCGATGGCCTTGTCCATCCCCACGGCCGAGCCCAACACGCCCGAACCCACATAGGCCACGTTGGCCAACTCCAACATGCCCTGCACGGTGCCGTCTTCGCCAAAGGGGCCGTGGAGGATGGGAAGCACCACCACCCTGTCGATTTGCACCGCATCCGGGTTGGTGGCCAACACCGCTGATCGGTCGATACTGGGTCCTGCCGCCACCAACGGTTGCACTACACCCGCCTGGCGGCTGCGTACCAGTGCATCGGCGGACTCGGACCGCACCCACTCCCCGTCATGCGTGACCCCAATGGGCACCACGTGATAGCGCTCGGTGTCGAGGCACCTCAGTACCGACTCAGCCGATATGCACGACACCTCGTGCTCCGCCGAGCGGCCACCGAACAGCACCACCACCCTGGTACGAACAGTCATGACGTGACCTTGCCCACCAACACCGCCCGGATGCCGAGACCCATGAGGAACAGCCCACCGAGGCCGTACAGCAGATAAACGCGATGACGTAGTTGCTGACGGTACGAGTACAGGATCCCGACCGTGATGATGCCTACGAAGCCGTAGAACATGTGAAATTGCGGCACATTGCGCTTCTCGTGGCTGTACATCCACACGCCGAGACCCACCTGTACGAACACCGCAAACTCCACCACGGCGGTGAACCACCACATGGCCCGAGAGCGCAATGCCGGCCAGTGGGCGGCACTCAGCACCCACAGCCCGGCTATGGCATTACCGATGATGACCACCCAAGCCCAAGCCTTGTGGATACCGAGAACCGAAGCCAACAACACGGCGGCGACGCTAGCCGTGCTACCGGGTTGACCCGGTTAGGCGTTGCGCCGCCGTTACGCGGGAGCGCCCACCTTGGCCAACATACGCTGGCGCTGTTCGGCGGAGCGGACCTTGGCCTCTTCGAATGCCTCGGCGGCCAGGTCGACAATCTCGTGTATTTCTTCCTCGTTGAACCCGGCCAACTCACGGAACCGACGAGCGAGGTGAACGGGGTTTTCGTCGCTGTCACCACGGAACCCGCCGTAGGAGAACAACTTGTCTACCGACTTCTGGAAATCCAACGCTCGCTTTTGGCGCTCCGGATCCTTCTGCGTGATTTTGCGCAACCAGTCCGAGCCCATCTTGACGTGGGTGACCTCGTCGGCCAGCATCCAGTCCTCGCTGAAGTACAGCACCGGATCTTGCGTGCCCTGCCCGAAGTCGCGCATCGTGTTGAACACGTCGATGGCCAACCCCTCAAGGGCTCGGTTGACTCCGGCCAAGCGAAGCACCGGATCGTCATTGCAAGCCGCTTCGAACAGCGTGACCCCCTCGGCAAACTCACCGATGCCGGTGCCCATGTGCTCGGCCAACTTGACGCTTATCTCGCAATGACGGGCCTCGTCCCAGCATTGACGGGCCATGTCCAGCTTCA
>JANYHQ010000498.1 GCA_025358985.1 Acidimicrobiales bacterium | reverse complement strand
CTCGGGGAGGATCTGCTTGATGAGAACGTTCGTTTCATCGATTGTGTAGCCCATCTCGTCATCGGCATGTCCGAACGTCAAGTTTGCAGACACGAACTGGTGGAGGTGATAACCCTGCCAACCGATCGCCGTTTCCAGCACACGAGCAAACAACGGTAACGCCAGATCCGAGGAGATGAACAGTCGACGCCACACCAGGGGCTCGACACCCTCAAGCTCGACACGGATCGTGTAGCCCGTCGGGGCATAGAACCAGACCATTCCCCAATCCTCGCAGCACTCGTGCCGTGAGAGAAGCCGGGGATCTGCGTCACCCCGTTGCAGCTTCCACCGCTCTCTCCAGCAGCACGTGGAGCCCGAGTGATGCCGCTGCATTGCGCAGGTCGTCCCAGTCGAGATACTCGCTCTGGACCCGGAGAAGTCCGACGATGTCGCGCCACTGCCGTTGCGATGACTCGCCACCCAGGACGAACCACTCAAGCTTGCGAAGGACGATGTCCTCCGGTGCCGTGACCCACAAAAACGCCGATGGATCACGGCGGATCTCGACTCGCCACCGTCGTTCGATCTGGCGACGATCGAGCTCCGAGGAACCGAGCACGAATACGTCGACCTTCAGGCCCGAGTCAGTATCGACCAGGTTGAACGAACTACCGGCGTCGACCGCAGTGGCCGCCGCTGAGGCGGGCACATAAAACTGGGGCCCGAGTTCACCGAGCAATGCAGCCAACCCGTCTTGGTTCAGACGCGCTGCGACGTCGATGTCGACCGTTGTGCGTGGCTCCCCGAACAACGACGCGGCCACCGAGCCCCCGACCGCATACAGCACGCCCAGGCGATCCAGCAGCGCACCCATCACTACAGCAAGATCCACGGCGTCAGTCATCGACGAAGCGGCTCGTCACCAAGAACAGAGAGCGCCAGATCTCGGCCGTAGCGACGCACCATCAACAGCCAACGCTCACGTTCGATCGACAGGCCGGGCTCTTGAGTACGGATGCCGGCCAGCGCAAGCTCCGTGGCGTTGTCCATGAGCGAGAACGTCAACTGCACCCGCCCTTCGAGGCCCATCCGCCGGAGTAGCTCGAATTGCTTGGCCGACATATCGGCCGAGGTGTCGGACGAGACTCCCGTTCCGAGGCCACGTCCGGCGTCGGCGATGCCTGCCCCAGGATGCGCCGCAGCAATTTCCACACCGCGTACCTCGTGAGTCCTCACACAGCCATCGTACCCACCGCCACCAGCAGGCTGACAGGCAGCCGAACGCTTGCAGGAGACTTGAAGTGACTGCATACCTCGTCGAATCGCCAGCGAACGCCTTAGGTCGTGGCAGTGCCCTCGGCGCAGTCGAACACTCGGGCGAGAGTCAGACAGAAGTTTGCCAGCCAACTATCCGGTACGGCACCGGCTCGATTCAGCAGGCCGTTGATCGCCAGCGGCGTGACCTCGCGGCAGCAGAATGCAGTGGTTTCATTCAGCACGCCGGGGTGCAGGAGAACTTCGTCAGGCCAACCGCGCAGGTTCGTGGTGCCCGGTACAACCAATACCTTGGTGAGGCGTCGATTCATGCTGTCGGCGGACACGACGACAACCGGCCGTAGCTTGGAACCTGCCGGTGTCCACCAGATCTCGCCCCGTTTTGGCGTGGTCATGCGGCCCCGTCCAAGTCACCCCACCCGGAGACCGCGCCAGCGTTCTGATCGGCGAACTCGTCGGGCCCATCGAGCTCGCCCGGAACTGCTTGAGCCCACGCGTCATCCCAGGCCTGGCGGTCCCACGCCAGCAACTGGCTCCGCAGCGCAATACGCATGGCATCGGACCGGTTCGCCGCGAATCCACGGGCGATCGCCTCATCCAACCGGGCTACCTCCCTATCATCCAACTTCACGTTCAGTGGTGACATACGGAAAGGATATCAATTGGTAAATCGAATGATGAACCGATTGGTAAAGTTTACCTGACGATGCCGCCGCTCACCGGATCCGGCCGAAGGAGCGAACTGCGTAGCGAAGATCTCGACGATGCGAACAGGTCGAACACCTGGACATTCGTCGAAGGCTGGCCGTCGGGACCACGTTCAGCACCGAGCTGGCGATCCAGGTCCTCGAAGAACCTCGCGGTAGCCCGAACAGCCCGCCGCTCGGCCGTCCCTGAGCCAGCGACTCGCTGCCGGCGATGTGGTCTTCGAGACGCGCACGCTGCCGATATGGGCGAAAGACCGGCTGCCGTTCGCGGCTGCATGTCAGTATCGACATATGGACGCGATCGAGATCCGCGCTGCGACACCCGACGACGCCAAAGCAGTTGAGTGCTATCACGACCGTTGCTTCACAAGCACGTACTCCTCGCAGCTACTTGCGGGCGAGTTTGAGGCCCCGGACCGAGAAGGCACTAGGCGGCAACTGCACACCTGGTTCCAGCCGGAGTCCAAGTTCGAGACACGGGTAGCCGTCGTCGATGGCGTGCCGATCGGGCACTTCACGGTCAGCGGCCACCAGCTCGTCCACCTGTTCGTCGAGCCAGACCACCAAGGCATGGGCCTTGGTCGCCGCCTGCTCGCGCAGGGCGAGGCAATGATCGCGGCCGGCGGCCATCCGGACTTCGAGTTGCATGCCAGGGTCGAAAACTTCGCTGCGATCCGCTTCTATGAGGCCGCGGGTTGGACCGTGACCGACCGTCTTGTGCACACCGTCGAGCACGGCATCAGCTACGACGAGCACGTCCTGGTCAAACACCGTCCGTAGCGGTTGGGTGTGACGGGATCCGGCGCACGCATGCGCCTGAATTCGCACTCATCGGCGGAGGCGGCGGGGTTGGCCGGTCGAACGGGGCGACGAATCCTCCGCCGAAGAACATCGACATCTTCTGCCGTAGCGGTATGCACAAGCGTGGACAGCACTCCTTCAGGTGCGGCCTTCGACGCGGCGTGCTGCGCGCGGAACTGGTATGCGTACGTTGTTCGTACGCTGTACCGGCGATCTCGCCGCAGCTCCAATGGGAACGGGTCGTCGCCCTGCAGGACGCGCAAGAACAGTTGGTCGTCGAGGATGATCATCGAGGAACGGGTCGACTAGCCAGCGAGTTCGGGATCGTAGACGGCGATCTCGTCGACGACCGTCCGGTACCGTCCGCTGTGCACCCACTCGAGCACGGCCAGCCGGCCTTCATCGCTGCCTGCACTTCGACCCAACGTGCACCACAACCGTCGGGTCACGCAGGCCCTGACGGTCGAGCACGTTGTGAGGTCTTCGCAGCGCCTAGCCCGACCTCCGGCCGTTGTCGACGAGCGGGTTGCCAACGACTGTCGTCGAAGACAACCCGGTCTCTCTGTCTCACTGGACCAAAACAATCAGAACATCACGACGACGCATCTTTGCCTCCACCCACCTCAGGTGATGGCCCTTACACGAACGGCGCCAATTTCGCGCTAGCCGGCCAAAAGGCCAGCTCAGCGGCTGCGCACTGATCTGGGAGCCATCCGCCCCGACTTGCGGTCGCCAGAAATTACAGCGCAAGGCTTCATTTACTTCGCTGTAATCCTGCTGTAAATCATGTACGAAGCACATTCCCGTGGTCAGCCAGAGACCATCTCTGAGTCTCTCAAATACTTTGCAGCCCCAACGGGATTCGAACCCGTGCCTCCACCTTGAGAGGGTGATGTCCTAGGCCACTAGACGATGGGGCCATGTGCGGTCCCCCGTCGCCGGGGGACCTATGTGCGCTGGGGAGCAAGGACTCGAACCCTGAATAACAGGACCAGAACCTGCTGTGTTACCTATTACACCACTCCCCATCGATCGCCCGAGGGCGAAGGAACAGCGTATCAGCACCGGGCCGGACCTTCGTCGGCGATCTC
>JANYHQ010000485.1 GCA_025358985.1 Acidimicrobiales bacterium | reverse complement strand
GCGTCTTGGTGTCGTAGATGACCCCGCTGTACTGCACCTCCACGGTGTCTCCTACCTTCACGGTGTCGCCTGTTCCCACCACGAGGTCCTTGACTTCGAGCTTGGTAGGAGCGGGCCCTGCCGGCACCACAACCACCGGTTTTGACTTGAGTTGGGGCGAGGCGGTGATCAACGGCGCACCATTGGCCGACGTGGTGGTGGATCGCGCCGAAGCATCCACCGAGTCCGCGCTGTCATTGTTGCCCCTGGTGAGGAAGGTGAGCAGAACCACCACCAGCAAGGCCGCTCCGGCCACCAGAGCAATGCGCTGGATCCGTCGCTTCTGAGCGGACTTCTTCAAGGCCAACTCCTCGGCTTGACGCTTCAGCGAGCGTGATTCATCTTGACGTTGCCGCTTTGCGTTTGCCACGGCGGATCAAACTAGTTCAGCAACACACCCACAGTCGGCATGAACCAAAGCCCAACGCCCAGCGCCCAGCGCCCACACGGATCATCGCAACCGGCCAGACTGCAGGCATGGATCAGTCGCTCGCCGTCGTTGCGGGATCATTCGAACTGCTGGCCCGGCCCGGTCACCCCGACTTTCTTGATCTGCCCTGGTCCGAGCCTCTGCGGACGTGGTCGGGACCGCGGTTGGTGGATGTGGCGCGCGGCGTGTCGCGCCACGTGGTGCGTTTCATCGATTACGACGGCCTGGTTTATGCCATGAAGGAACTGCCGGTGAATTTGGCCGAGCGGGAGTACGGACTTCTGCGGGAGTTGCTGGACCGAAACATTCCAGTGGTGGAAGCAGTGGGCGTGGTCACCGGTCGCCGCGATGAGCACGGTGAGGAGCTCGACTCGATTCTCATCACCCGCCACCTGGCCTTCTCCCTTCCCTATCGACACCTGTTTGTGGGACGTACCGTGAAGGACTTGCAGAGTCGCTTCCTCGACGCCATGGCCCTGTTGTTGGTTCGTCTGCATGCCGAGGGTTTCTTCTGGGGGGACTGCTCACTGTCGAACACGTTGTTCCGGCGTGACGCCGGTGCTCTCACCGCATACTTGGTGGACGCCGAAACTGGAAAGCTCCAACCCCGTATGTCCAACGGGCAACGCGAGCACGACTTGATGCTGGCTGGAGACAACGTGGGCGGCGAATTGTTGGACCTGGTGGCGGCGGGCCGGGTGGGACAGGACTTTGATCCGGCCGCAGTGGTGGACGACCTCCGGCTGCGCTACGACCGCCTGTGGGATGAAGTGCATCACGTGGAGTTGGTAGAGCCGGGCAACAGGATGGCCATCAACCGCCGTATCCGTCGCCTCAATGAATTGGGGTTCGACGTAGGTGAGTTCAGTGTTTCCACCACCGGTGATGGTCGTCAGCTCAAGGTGGTCCCCAGAGTGGTGGAGAACGGTCATCATCAGCGGCGACTTCATCAGCTCACCGGGCTTGATACCGATGAAAACCAGGCCCGCCGACTCCTCAACGACATCGATGAACATCGCGCCAATCTGGAGGAAGAACAGGGCCGAAAGGTACCTGAAGCCTTATCTGCGTATGCGTGGCTGAGTGATGTCTACGAACCCATTCTGGAGCGCATCCCCCCAGAACTGCGTGGTCGGTTGGCGCCACCGGAGCTGTACCACCAGTTCTTGGAGCATCGCTGGTTTGTGTCCGAGCATGCCGGTCACGACGTGGGCACGGAATCGGCCCTGAGTGACTATGTGGAGAACGTATTGCGCTTGGGCACCGACGAGGCGGCGGTACTGCCGCCCCCACTGGAGGACCAAGACGAAATCGACGGGCTCTTGACCTCAGACTAATGACGGTGCTTTTTGCAGTGGTCGGGTGAGCAACACCGATGCTGCCATCACCCCGATACCCAGTCCCAACGTCAACGCCACCACCGTACGAGCCACGGTGGTGGAGTAAGCGAACACCACACTGCTACGCGACAACACACTGAGATCCGCCAGACCACCCACCAACGTGATGATGCCGCCTGCGAAGGTCAACAGATACAACGCATCGTCTCGCCCGCGCGCCAACAGCACCACCGCCACCGCCACCATGATCCATGCCGCCACGGATGCCCACCCCACTGAGAAGAATCGGCCCACCACCGAGCCGCCGCGTACCCCTCCGGCGATACCCGCCAGATGGATGGCGTCCACCACCACCAACGCCAAAGCCGCCACCATCATCGGAATACGGAGCACATGTCGACGGGTCACCGAACGCCCCGCCCAGAGTGCGAAGCCCACGAGGGCCGCGGCGGATGAAGCAGCGCCGGTCAACGGGACCATCGGGC
>JANYHQ010000463.1 GCA_025358985.1 Acidimicrobiales bacterium | reverse complement strand
TGTCGCCGGTGCTTGTGGAGCTACCCGGCCTGCATCGTGGTGCTCAGCCTGTCGCTGGCGGGCATGCATTGGCCCCCGGCGTGGGACGCGATGCTCGGCTGGGGACTGCCGTTGGCCGGAGTGGCGGACTTCATCGGCGAAAACATCGGTGTCATCGGGTACTCGGCCCGCCGTCAGGCATGGTTGTCCCTCATCGCAGGCATCGCCTTCGGACGGGGGCTGGGGCGTTACCTCGACAACCCCGGCGATGCTCTGTTCTGGACGGTGGCCGTCACCTATGGCGCAGCCATGGCCGTCGCCTTTGCTTGGCACCGGGCTCGTACTCGTACTCGGGTACTCCGCCAGGAATTGGCCGACAGCGACGAGTCGTGGGCCCACATGGAAACTCAGATGTTCGGTCCACCCCAAGGCAATGATCAGCGCACGTAGTAACTCGCCAATGCCCGGCGCATCAGGTCGCCGTCGAGGGCGCCGCACAGCTCCCGGGCAGAATGCATGGACAGCATGGCGCACCCGACGTCGACGGTGTTGATGCCCAGTCGGGTGGCGGTGATGGGTCCGATGGTGGACCCGCACGGTTGTGAGTTCCGTGATACGAAGCTCTGCATTGGAACTTCAGCGGCGGCGCAAGCAGCGGCAAATGACGCTGCCCCTACGGCGTCCGTGGCGTAGCGCTGGCTGACGTTGATCTTGAGCACCGGTCCCATGTTGGGAACAGGACGATGTTGGGGTTCATGGCGATCGGCGTAGTTGGGATGCACGGCATGGGCCATATCGGCCGACACACAGGTAGATGCCGCCATTGCCCGGGCCCGCCCGTCGACGTCGAGGCCAGACGCGTGACAGATGCGATTGATCACCGCTTCGAGCAGCGGACCGCCAGCTCCGGTGGCCGAGGACGAACCAATCTCTTCGTGATCAAACAGCGCCACCATCGTGAGTGGCCCGCCACTGGCTGACACATCACCGTCGTCGGCTCGTTGGGCGGCATCAACCTGGGCATTGATTGCGGCCCAGCACGAGAAGAGGTTGTCAATACGCGCCGATGCAATGAACTCACCCTGTAACCCCAGCAGAGTGGGGGGCGTCACGTCGTGCAACATTGCGTCCCACGACACCACTGCGCTGGAGATCACGCCCAGCTCCTCGGCCAACAGTTCCCTGAATGCACCCGGTTCCAAGGCACCTAGGCCCACCAGGGGCAGTAGATGGAGTTGGCGATCCAGCACCAAGCCGCGATCGTTGACTTCTCGGTCGAGATGGATGGCCAATTGCGCCACCCGAGCCAACGGCCGGTTGAGCAGCACCAGCCGGATACTTCCGTCCTTGAGCACCACCCGACCACTCAGGCCCAGGTCGCGATCCAACCATGAGTTGGCCAGAATGCCTCCATAGACCTCCACTCCCCACTGCTGCCATCCAACGTTGGCGATGTCCGGAGAAGGCTTGAGGCGCAAGTTAGGTGAATCGGTATGCGCACCTACGATTCGAAGACCACGACGCACCAGATCCACGTCTGAATTCACCCACGAGATGAGCGCGCCACCGCGCACTACGAAGCAGCGACCCGTGACGTCGGGCCACCCGTCGAGCTCCTCCAGTTCCCGGAACCCGTTGGTGATCAGGTGCTGGCGAGCATTGGCCACAACATGATACGGCGACGGGGACTCCCCGAGGAAGTTCAGCAGCGACTGCAGTGCGGGAGGCGTTGGGCTGGTCACCATCGCAAGTACAGCAGGTCTCGGTAACAGTGCGGTCGAGGAAGCGTCAGGCCAGCGGTGTGGGTAGTTCGCCGGTGGTCAGTAGGTGGACGAATGCCGCTTCATCGAGCACTGGCACTCCCACCTCTTTGGCCTTGGTCACCTTCGAAGCGCCGGGCTCGGCCCCCACTACGAGGGCGGTGGTTTTCTTGGACACACTGGAAGGACTCTTGGCCCCACGTGACGTGATGGCTTCCTCAGCTCCGTCTCGCGAGAACCCGGCCAGCGTGCCAGTGACCACGATGCTCATACCCACCAATGTCTGGGCCACGTCCGGGGCGGCCGGACCCTCGAAGTTGACTCCTCCATCGCGGAGGCGTTCCACCAGTTGGCGATGCTCGGTACGAGCGAACCACTCGAACACACTGCGCGCAATGATGGGTCCCACCCCTTCCACTTCGGCAATCTGCTGCTCGGTGGCGACAAGAATGGCGTCGAGGTGATGGAACGCCTTGGCCAATATCTGCCCAACTGTGCCTCCCACATGACGGATGTTCAGTGCAAAGAGCAGATTTCCCAACGGACGCGTCTTGGAGCCTTCGATGGCCGCCAACAGGTTTTGGATACTCACCTCACCGTAGCGATCCAATGCG
>JANYHQ010000429.1 GCA_025358985.1 Acidimicrobiales bacterium | reverse complement strand
TGGCCCGGGCCACTGCCCCCGGGGATTACACCGTGGCGCCCACCCAGGCCGAGGAGATGTACCGGCCCGAGATCTTCGGGCGCGGTGGCACAGTCCAGGTGAAGATAACCGCCCCCCGGCCCTGATCGTAGCGATTGACCCGATTCCATGGACGATCTGGCCCCCTCCCGTTGGTTGCGGTACTCGCCGCCGCCAACGCGTCCCGGATCTACCCGCCGTATCCGTCATCCTTGGCGGCGTCGGTTTCTGCGCGTGGCTCAGGTCCTATGTGTACTTATGGTACTGGCCGGACTCTGGGTGTTGTTCGGACCGTTACCGTCACAAGTGCTGCATCCGTCGTCTCGGGGACGAGTAGTGGTTCTTGATCGCAATGGGCTGGCGCTGTCCACCACCGAGCCAGAAGTTACCGTGTCGGACCGATCCGGGGGCATTGCGTTGGCGGTGCGCGCCGACAAATTGGCCCGGGCCACCTTGGCCGCTGAAGATCAGCGCTTCGCCTCACACCCCGGTGTCGATGCCGTGGCACTGGGCAGAGCAATATTGGCCGATATACGCGCTGGCTCCATGGTGCAGGGGGGATCCACGATCACGCAGCAACTGGTCAAACTGCGCTTGGGCCGCCCGTCTCGGACCCCGATGGCGAAGGTACGCGAGGCCGTATATGCGGTGCGCTTGGACCGGCGTATCGCCAAGGTGGATCTGCTGTCGAGCTATCTGGCCGAAGCCACCTATGGCGGACGTACCGTGGGAGCAGACGCCGCAGCGCGCCGATGGTTCGGGGTACCGGTGTCACAACTGTCGTGGGCGCAGGCCGCGTATCTCGCTGCACTTCCGCAGCGGCCAGGGGCATTCAATCCGGGTGCCTCGCCGGGCGCTGCAGCGAAGCGTCAACGGTGGATCCTGCGGCGACTCCAAGCGGCTGGGGCCATAGATAAGCGCACATATGAAGTGGCTGTTGGGGAGAAGTTGCATGTGCGGCCTGGCGATCCCACCGCCGAACTCGCCCCGCATGTCATCAACCGCATCGAACGGGTCATGGCCACCTCCACCGCCACGTCCGGCCTGGCCCCCCAAGCGGTGCGCACTACCCTCGATGCTGCCCTGCAGCGCGACGTTGCAGGCATAACTCGCCGGCAACGACTGCTGCTGGCCCGCTACGGAGCATCCAATGTGGCTGTCGTGGTGCTCGACAACCACACCGGTGAAGTCCGGGCCTGGGAAGGCAGTGGGGACTTTGGGGACACCAAGCACGGAGGGCAAATCGACGGCGCGCTCACTCCGCGTCAAACCGGTTCCACGGTGAAACCGTTTGTATATGCCATGGCGTTCGAGCGGGGGGCCGCACCTGGTGACCAACTCGACGATTCTCCCCTCGTCATTTCCCAAAGTGGCGGAGCGTTCAAGCCGTTGAACTACGACCGGCGGTTCCGTGGTTTGGTGACCATGCGGGTGGCTCTCGGTTCGTCCATCAACGTGCCCACGGTACGGGTGCTCCGCCGGTACGGGCCAGCGGCATTGGGCCACGAAATGCAGGCTGGAGGCATCGTATTTCGCCAACCACCGGCATCGTACGGGCTGAGTCTGGCGCTCGGTGCAGCGGAGGTGGATCTCCTGTCGCTCACCCGGGCATATGCGGCGTTTGCCCGAGGAGGTCAAACGTTGCCGGTACGTCTCATCAACGGTGACTCGGCCGTGGCCAAGGCGGTGGCCGCGACCCTGCCTGCAGATCCACCGAGTTCCGAAATGGTAAGTGTACCTACGGCATTCTTGGTCACCGATGTGCTACGTGACAACGAGGCTCGTAGTTCGGCCTTCGGTCGTCGTAGCGCGCTGCGCTTCGACTTCCCGGTGGCCGCCAAAACCGGAACGTCGCAAGATTTTCATGACAACTGGGTCATTGGCTACACCGACAACATCACCGTGGGCGTATGGGTGGGCAACTTCGACCGCCGACCGCTGCATGGGGCCACTGGCGTCACGGGTGCCGGCCCGGTGTTCCGGTCGGTGATGCTGGCCGCCCATGCCCGCCTCGAAGGCACCGCGGACGACCAGATCGCAGCAGCGGTGGCTGTGCCTACGAAGTTGCGGGCCGTCACCGCCAACGGTCACACCGAGTATGAGTGGGCCAATCGTCCCGCCACCGCGGCGGCAGTGGCCACCGTGAGACTGCGCTTCGTGGACCCGGTGGCGGGTGGCCACTACGTACTGGATCCTGCTGTCCCCGAGGTATTCCAGGCCGTGCCGTTACGAGCGGTGGGGGGGCGGGCTCCGTATGCGTTCACGGTGGACGGCACTACGGCCACCCGGGGCAGTTGGCCATTGGTGGTGGGGTCGCATTCGGTATGTGTACGTGACGCTGCGGCGCTCACGGTGTGCACCTCCATCACAGTGAAGCGCTGAAGCGGTGTCAGGATGCTGAGGTGATCAGCGTTCGCGTCGCTCTGCCTGACGGTCGTGCCTATGAGGTGATGGTGGGCGCCGGTGTCCGTCATCAGTTGGCCCGAGTGGTGGCGGACGTAGTTCCTCATGCCAAGCGGGCCGCTGTGGTCACGCAGGCAGGCATTGGCGATGCGCTGGATCCCGGTATCGAACATCGGACCTTCCTCCTCGGTGACGGCGAGGAACACAAGCGACTGTCGAGCGTGGAAACGCTGTGCTCGTCATGGTCGCAGTGGGGTGTCACTCGCAACGACGTAGTGATCGCAGTAGGCGGCGGCATCGTCACCGACGTAGCCGGGTTCGCGGCATCGTGCTATCTACGAGGTGTGGCGGTGATCTATGTGTCCACCACGTTGTTGGGCATGATCGATGCTGCGGTGGGCGGCAAGACCGGCGTCAACCTGGTTGAGGGTAAAAATTTGGTGGGCGCCTTTTGGCAGCCCAGTGCGGTGCTGTGCGACACCGAATTTCTCGACACTCTGTCGGAACGCGAGCGTCAATGTGGGTTGGGTGAGATGGCCAAATACCACTTCTTGGGCGGTGCCGATCTGGATGAGCTGCCCCTGGAACAGCGAGTGGCGCGCTGCGTGGAATTGAAAGCGGCGATGGTGGCCACCGATGAGCGTGAGTCGGGGGTTCGGGCCACGCTGAATTACGGCCACACATTGGCCCATGCGTTGGAGATCCACACCCACCACGACATGCGTCACGGTGAGGCAGTGGCGGTGGGGTTGATCTTTGCTGCCGAATTGGCCCACCGTCTGGGACGTATCGACGCTGTTCGGGTGGCCGAGCATCGTCGGGTGGTGGGTGGCTACAACCTGGCCATGACCTTGCCCTCGGGTGTCGACGATGACACCTTGGTCATGTTGATGGGCCGTGACAAGAAGGCAGTTGACGGCATCACCTTCGTCCTCGACGGTCCCCGAGGGGTGGAACAGGTCACGGGGGTGGCCCGATCCGACATTGACGCGGCGCTGGCTGCTCTTCGCTGAGTCGGTCGTGTCAGGATGGCCCTCGTGAGTCCTGTCCTGTTGTTGCTCAGTGGTCCCAACCTCAATCTATTGGGGTCCCGGGAGCCTGCGGTGTACGGCACTGACACGTTGGAGCATCATGTACTACGTGCACGTATGAGCGCACAGGTCGCTGGGTACGATTTGGAGCACCTGCAATCCAACACCGAAGGGGTCCTGGTGGATGCGGTCCACGGAGCCCGGGGGCGCTGCGCC
>JANYHQ010000426.1 GCA_025358985.1 Acidimicrobiales bacterium | reverse complement strand
AAGTCTGGTCCAAGATGCTGCCCGCTTCTCGGTACGTGCCGGCATTGTTCACCAGGATGTCCACCCCGCCCGCCTCCTGCATGGCTGCCATCACGTGGTTTGCCGATGCCACATCGGTGACGTCGAGCGACATGGCCATTCCCCCGATTTCATTGGCCACTCGGGTGGCGCCGTCGCTGTCGATATCGCCCACCACCACACTGGCTCCCGCACTGGCCAGGACCCGGGCGATGCCTTCCCCAATGCCGGTAGCGGCGCCCGTAACCAGTGCAATACGCCCATCGAGGGAGAGGAGATTGGAAATCTTGGTATCCATGGAGCGGATCTTTCTTCTCTGATGGGCGAGTGACTCAGCGCCGAAAGTAATCGTCGAGTTAGAATTGCGCCAGCCTGGACGAAGAGCCAGGCATCGTCATGCAGGGGGAACGCAATGGTTGCAGCGAATAGTGGGTCTCTGGTGGGGCAGGTGGCGTGCATCACGGGCGGCACTCGAGGCATTGGCCGGGCCATAGCAGAGGCGTTCGTGCGTGAGGGAGCCAGCGTGGTCATCAACGGTCGCAGTGCCGAAAAGGGCGCTGCCGCTTTAGCGGAGATGGGGGCCGGCGACGCTGTTCATTTCGTGGTGGGCGATGTGAAACAGCGTGAGGATTGCGAAGCCCTCATCGATGAAACGGTGTCTCGTTACGGACGACTCGACATCTTGGTGGCCAACGCCGGTGGTGCGGCCAACCACGCCCCAGTGGCAAGCCTCACCGACGAAGCCATGCAGGACGCACTGCTGTGGAACTTCTGGCACACGTTCTGGACCATGCGCAAGGCGCTGAACGTGATGATCCCCCAAGGAAACGGGCGCATCATGGCCATCTCGTCGGTGGAAGGAAAGATGGGCAAGCCCGGTATCTCCACATATGTTACGGCCAAGCACGCCATCAACGGACTGGTGAAATCAGCTGCCAAAGAAGTAGGTACACTTGGTATCACGGTCAACGCGTTGTGTCCTGGTGCCATCGAAACGGACGTCATGATGGCCGAAGGCCCCGGTGCGGCGGCGGCCATGGGCACCACCTATCAAGGCCTTCTCGACATGTTTGCCCATGAGTCAGCCATCAAGCGACTCAACGAAGTGGAAGATGTGGCAGAGGTGGCGGTACTGCTGGCCTCAGAGGCCGGTGCGGGCATCACCGGCTCGCTCATCTCTATTGACGGCGGAACCTCGCCCTACTAATTCTTGTTCGTACTAGTTCTTATTAGCTTCAGGTGTTCGAAAGGGTTTGATGATGGGCAAATTGGACAACAAGGTGGCGTGCATCACCGGAGGCACTCGCAGTATTGGGCGGGCCATCGCCGAGGCATTCCTGCGTGAAGGGGCGCGAGTGGTGGTCAACGGGCGAGACGCCGCCAAGGGCGCCGCCAGCGTGGCCGAGATGGGAGGCGGTGACAACATCGCGTTCTACCCCGGTGATGCTTCCAAGCAAGCCACGGTGGAAGGTCTCATCGATTTCACCATCTCGCATTTCGGGCAGTTGGACATCTGCTGCCTCAATTCCGGTGGTGTGTTGCAGACGGCGCCGGTGGCCCAGATGAGCGATGAGGAGTGGCAGTTGGAGGTGGACTGGAACCTCAACCACGTTTTCTGGGGCATGCGTCGCGCCCTACAGCACATGATTCCGCGCGCCAGTGGACGCATCATCGTCACTTCGTCGGTGGAAGGCAAGCTAGGAAAGCCGGGCATTCCGGGCTATGTAGCCACCAAGCATGCGGTCAACGGTTTGGTGAAAGCGGCCGCCCAAGAAGTAGGTACGCTTGGTATCACCATCAATGCCATCTTGCCGGGCATCATCGAAACTGACATCGTACGTAACACGGGGCCGGACTCGGCGGTGGCCATGGGGCTCAGCGGCTACGACGAACTCATTGGCATGTTCACCGCCGAGTCGGCCATAAAACGCCCCAACCGGGTAGAGGAAGTGGCGGCGGTAGCGGTGTTGATGGCCTCGGATGCGGCGCGCAACATGACCGGCTGTCTGTTCCCGGTCGACGGCGGCACGCTGCCCTACTAGAAGATGCATCCGTTGCTGCTGGGGCCTCCGGTGCAGATTGCCTATGCGGTAGCGGATGTGCGCGATGCCGCTCACCTGTGGGCGCAGCGCCATGGTGCCGGTCCGTTCTTCGTGATGGAACACATCGCGTTGAGCAGTGTGCGACATCGGGGTACGCCAGCCTCATTCGATCACTCATCGGCCTACGGTCAATGGGGTCCACTGATGGTGGAACTGGTCTGCGACCATACGCGGGGCCCATCACCGGTGGCCGACGTGGTGGGGGTGGGCGGAACCGGCTTGCATCACGTGGCTCACATGGTGAGTGACCTTGATGAGGCGGCCCGTCATCTGGAACACCTCGGTTGGCCGGAGGCATTGCATGCCACGACTCCTGCGGGTATGGCATTCGCGTTCCATGATGCGGTGGACTCGTTGGGCCACATGATCGAGATCTACGAATCGGCTCCGCGACTGGTGGCCTTCTATGCGATGGTGGCGGCGGCGGCGGTGGGGTGGGACGGCGCGAATCCGGTACGTTCCGTTTGACCGCGTACCAGTGTCTCGATCTACTGTACGCATATGAACCACGATGCCGATGATGCGCACGAAACCATCCGCCGATTCTGGGAGATCCAAGACGGTGGCAACTACTCACTGTTGGCCGAGTTGTTTGCCGACGATGCGGTGCTCGTAGACCCCATCTACGGCACCTTCACCGGTGGCGAGGCCATCGCCGGATTCATGGCCAAGATGAACGCCGAAATGACCAAGGCCGGTGCCAGTTTCCGTTTGGTGGAGCTGGCTGGGTCGGGTGACACGGCTTGGGCGCAGTGGGAAGCCACCACCAATGCTGGCGATCGCACTGGAGTGGGCGTGTACCGCACGCGCAACGGCAAGCTCACCTATTACCGGGACTACATGAACGCCCCCGGCCATTGACCTGGCAGAAGTGATCGCGCGGTCAATTATGTGTACCGTGGTCTCATGAGCGACGACGTGCACCCAGAGAACTACGAAGATGTCACCATCTACGACCTCGACGAGGCCGACGAAGAGAAGCTCCTGTTGGCCCACAACGAGTGCACGTTCATCTGGGCCAATAAGGAGGGGTGGCCGGTTGGCGTCATCATGTCGTACGTCTGGCGCAACGGCTTTTTCTGGCTGACCGCTTCCAATCAACGGGCCCGTATCGCGGCGGTGCGTCGTGACCCCCGGGTGTCCATCGTGGTCACCTCCACCGGGTCACCGCTGCCCCGCAACAAAACGGTTACTTGGAAAGGCATGTGCACGTTGCACGATGACCCCGAAACCAAGGCGTGGTTTTATCCGGAGTTGTCGGCGGCCATTCGGTCCGAGCCGGAGGCCCAGGCCTACTTCGCCAAGTTCTTGGATTCGCCCCGGCGGGTGATCTTGCGAGTCGAGCCCACTCAACGCATCGCCTACGACGGCGTGAAGATGGGCAAAGCCACGGCCGAGTGGATCAGAGCCCAAGCAGGCTGACCCCCCGGCTATCAGCGCACTGCGTCAACCACGGCACTGAACTCCTCCGGTACACCCGTCCAGTCCTGTGGTGACGCAATGCCATCCCAGAAGTTGTGTTCCATGATGAACTCC
>JANYHQ010000399.1 GCA_025358985.1 Acidimicrobiales bacterium | reverse complement strand
CCATCTGGAACCGTCGTCTACTCACTCGTAAGTCCGCAGATGATTGGGCAATGATGTCGGTGCCGTCAAAAACGACAGAACCACTGGTGGGCTCCTGGATGCGCAGGATGCACCGGGCGGTGGTGCTCTTACCGCATCCCGACTCGCCCACCAAGCTCAGCGTTTCCCCCCGGTCCAATGCAAACGACACACCATCCACGGCTTTTACCGTGCCCAATGATCGCCGCAGCCCGCGGCCCCGCAACGCGAATTCTTTCTTGAGGTCAACCACCGACAGCAACGGCGCATTCATCGCCTCGCCCCTATCTCCACAGGGGACATCCGGGCAGGTAACGGCGACAGATGGCAGGCAGCCTCGGTTGTGGCGATGGGGCGCAGCAGTGGCTCCTCCTCACGGCAGCGTTGCACCACGAAGGGGCAACGCGGGGCAAACGAACACCCCACGAACTCGTCTTGCATGGAAGGAGACATACCTCCAATGGGCACAAGATCGGCATCGCGACGATCCAGACGAGGCAGGCAGTCCAATAGTCCACGGGTGTATGGGTGCTCAGAACGCTTGAACAGTTCATCCACCGGTCCGCGTTCCACCACCTTGCCGGCATACATCACGTGCACTGTGTCGGCCAGACCCGCCACCACTCCCAGATCGTGGGTTATGAGCACCATGGACACACCCTGTTCGGCCCGCAATCGTGCCAGAACCTGAAGGATCTGAGCCTGGATGGTGACATCTAGAGCGGTGGTGGGCTCATCGGCGATGATGAGTTGCGGATTGTTGGCCATGGCCATGGCAATCATCACCCGCTGGCGCATGCCACCAGACATTTCATGCGGATACGAGCGCACCCGGACCTTGGCATTGGGAATGGATACCATTTCCAAAAGTTCAACAGCTTTGGCCTCGGCCTGTTTGGGGCTCACCTTCTGATGGATGATCACCGCCTCCGCCAGTTGCCTCCCTACCCGCAGTACCGGGTTCAGCGACGTCATGGGATCCTGGAAGATCATGCCCAGCCGACCGCCGCGCATCTTGCGCAGTACCCCGCCGGGCGCCCCCAGAATCTCCTGACCATCCACCTTCACGCTGCCCGTAACCGACGCATTGGGGCTGAGCAGGCCCAGCACCGCCAGCATGGCCGCACTCTTTCCGGAACCCGACTCCCCCACCACGGCCGCCACCTCTCCGCGCGCCACCTGTAGATCCAGACCTCGCACCGCGTGGACTTCCCCATGGGGCACGGTGAAGCGGACATGGAGCTCCGAAAGTTCCAGTACCGGTGCATCGTTGCGGGGCGCAGACATCAGTTGGCTTTCACGTCGAGTGCATCACGAAGCCCGTCACCCAGGAAATTGAAGGCCAAGCCCACGGTGAGGATGGCCAATCCGGGAGCCACTGCCACCCACCACTGATAAAAGAACCGTGCCCCTTCCGTGATCATGGCGCCCCATTCCGGCGACGGCGGCTTGGCCCCCAGACCGAGAAAGCTGAGGGTGGCAGTGAGGATCACCACCTGACCCAGATCCATGGTGGCGTTCACCAGTGCAGGCGTAAACGACAGCGGAAGAATGTGGCGACGCAAGATACGGCCTCGGGTGGCCCCGATCGACACTGCTGCCTCGATGTGCTCACGTCCTTTGATCGACAGCACTTGGGCCCGCATCAAACGGGCGTAGATGGGCCACCACACAATGACCATGGCCAAGAAGGCATTGCGAAGACCAGGCCCCAACGCAGCGGCTATTGCCATCGCCAAGAAGATGGCGGGAAATGCCAACGTGAGATCCACCAGTCGCATGATCACCGAGTCAATGAATCCACCGAGGAACCCCGCTGCCGATCCCAGCACGGTACCTATCATCACCGCAAAAAAGATGACCGCCACCGATACCGGCAGCGATTGCCGGGCCCCGTAGAGCACTCGGGTGAACACGTCGCGGCCCAGCGCATCGGTACCCATCCAATGCGCGTGACTGGGCGACGTCAATCGGGCCCCGGCCTTTGACAGCGGTTCGTACCGTGCCCACCAACCCACGCTGATGACCACAATGAGCCAGAACAGTGCCACCGCTGCCCCGAACGCCACGGTGGGCCGACGCAGCAGACTGCGACGCGCCGCTCGACGACGTCGTGCTCCTGCGGTTGAAGCGGTCATGCCAATCGGATCTTGGGGTCAGCCACGGCGTACAGCACGTCGGTGATGAGATTGGCCAGGAGGAACGCCGCACCACCAAACAGCGACACGCCGCTGATGGCCGGATAGTCCAGGGTGTTGGAGGCCTGCACCGCATAGGAACCGATGCCGTTCCATTGGAAGATCGTTTCAGTGAGTACCGAAGCAGTGAGCAACTGACCCACTGAGTACCCCAAAATGGTGAGTGTGGGCAGCCACGCATTGCGCAGCACATGGCTGCGCAACACCCTGAACTCTCGCAGCCCCTTCGCCCGAGCCGTGCGGACATAGTCGGCATGCAGTTCATCCAGCATGGCCGCCCGTACCAGCCTGGATATGGTGCCCATATAGGCCCAACCCAACACGAAGCACGGCAGTGCCAATCGGGCCAGGCAACTCAAGAACAGTTTCACATCACCGGCCCACAACGCATCGACGGTGTAGAAGCCCGTGTGGTCCGGGGGTGCTGCCACCCGAGGTGGCAATCGTCCCGGTCCGGGAACCCAACCTAAGCGTGCATATAAAATGAACAGAAGTACCAACCCAATCCAAAACACGGGCAGCGACGAACCGAGCAGTGAGAAGAGGCGCGCCGCATGGTCGGTGGGTTTGTCCTTCCGACTGGCGGCCAACGCTCCGAGGGCAACGCCTCCCCCGCCTCCGATGATGAGTGCGCCCAGCGCCAGTTCAAACGTGGCCGGCAACCGGTCACCAAGGTCCTTGGTCACCGGCTGGCGAGTGCGAAACGAGGTACCAAGATCACCATGAAACAAGTTGCCCATGTAGGTGGTGTACTGCTTGGCCAAGCCGCCATCGAGACCCCACTTCTTCTTGGCGGCATTGACCACCTCAGGGTTGTTGAGTTGGCGTTCGCCCACGATGTTGGCCAACGGATCCGACGAAATGAATCGCGAGATGCCAAACGAGATGGTCACAATCCCCAACAGCAGGAACGGGACAATCATCAGTCGGCGCAGAACGAATCGGCTCATCGGATCCGTGGAGCTCGTTCAGCTCTTGAGCCCGAGCAACCCCAAGTCGAGGTTGCAGCAAGCGCTGTAATGCATGTTGGTGATATCGGCGGTATAGGCCAGAACCACCTGCGGGTTCACGATGGGGACGATGATGGCATCGTTGATCATCTCCTGCCCCAGGTCCGTGTACGCCTTCTCCTTCGCTGGACCACTGGCAGCCAGGGCGGCGGCCAACAACGGAGCTTCCTTGGGGTTGATGATTGGCTTGCCTGCTTTGCCACCGCCGGCCCGAGCCGCCCATGATGAGCCTTCCATCATGCCGAAATACTGCGGGTATTGGCTGGAATCACCGTGATCGGGAGCGAAGTATACGGCGGTGACGGGGATGCCCTGCTTGCCCACGATGTCAGCCCATTGCCCAATTTCTACCGGGTTCAACTTGATGTCGACCTTGATGGCCTTCAGGTCCTGCTGCACCTTCTGCATCATGAGGTCAAAGTCCACGCCGTACACATTGCCCTTGGGATACGTGGCATCCACCGAGAAACCGTCAGCCTTGCCAGCCTCGGCCATCAGCGCCTTGGCCTTGGTGAGGTCCTGAACCGGAAGCGCCAACGCCTTACTGCCGATGAAGCCATTGGGGATGGGTGATGCTTGCTTCTTCCCCTTGCCCGCCACCAACGTGTCGATGGCTCCATCAAAGTCGATGGCCAATCGCATTGCCTGGCGGACCTTGACGTCGGCCATGTTCTCCGCTCCCTTGGCCCCCGGACTGAATGCTACGTACACATAGTTGAAGGAGTCCACCGGAGTAGCCACTACTTTGGCATCACCCTCGAGTTGCGGCAGCGAGTCGATGGCCAACTGCATAGCGATGTCCACATCACCTTGCTGGAGTTGCTGCAATTGTGACGCCGAGTCCTTCACCTCTTTGATGGTGATCTTGGGGAACCTGGGCTTGGTGGCGCCCCAATATGCGGTGTTAGCCGCCATCACCAACGCATCGCCCTGGGTGTACGAGGCCAGTGTGTACGGCCCGCTACCGGCGGAGTTCTTGAGAAACCATGGCTCGGCTTTGTCGGCGGTATCGGCTCCCACCGCAGCACTGGCTTCGTGGGTGGTGGCCACATCACTGTTGATGATGCCCATGTAACTGGCCGCAGCAATCTGTAGGAAAGCCGAGTTGGGGGCCTTGAACTTCACCACCACCGTGGTGGCGTCGGGGGCGTCGATACTTTCGGTGCCGCCTATGAGGTAGCTGGCGGATCCCTTGAGATTGCCGAGCCGCTCCCACGACCACTTCACATCCTTGGCCTCCACGGC
>JANYHQ010000384.1 GCA_025358985.1 Acidimicrobiales bacterium | reverse complement strand
ATCGTTGATTGGCTCCAGGTGATGCTCGAACCGGAGGGTGAATCCGTTCATGGCCGAGTCGGTGTCGAATCGGCGCTGCGCCTCCACAGCCGAGAGCACGAACGGCACCGGGCCAAATCCCCTGACGTGCATCGTGCCAGTGGAATTCACCGTGAAGGCTCCGTCGAGGTCCACGCGTTCCATCCCGTCATCCCAGCGCGGCCAGTTGGCCACGTCGCAATACAGGGGCCACACTGCGGAAGCGGAAGCGGCAATGTCATGTTGATGTTCGTAGGTCCACATGCCAACCACCATGAACGGCTTCGATGACAACCCCCTGTCAGGGTTTCCCAAAAGAATTTGATCAATTCAGGGTGACAACCACTCCTCTGTCGGCGTAGGGGATGCGCTTGCCTTTCAAGATGCCACCCACGGTTCCCAGCAACTTGGTCAACTTGGTCATGAAGCCATACTTGGCCACTACCTTGGAACGGATCTCCTCGAGTGGCTCTCCGGTGACGAGTTGGGCAGTGGCACCGAACTGCTGGGATCCGGCCTTGAGTTTGCCTCGGCTATCACTGGCTTGCACGGTGACACGATCGGTATGGGCCAGCCGTTTGGCCTTCCCGGAACCGGAGCTGGTGTAAAAACCCAGTTTGCCGGCCTCGAGTGGCACCAACCACACCGGTGTGGGCACCGGGGTGCCGTTGCGGCGGAACGTGGTGAGCAGGATGTATTTCTCGTCGCTGAGTTCCATCGAATTCTCCTTCGTCAGTGGTCAAATTGATGACACACATTGCTGGCAGTATGTGTCATGTTCAGCCAGATCAAATGCATGCCTGCTGATGTGACTACCTTCCGTCAGTGGCTAAGGGCTCACGACACCATTGATTACGCGTCGAGGGTGTAGTTCCATTCGCCGTGCCAATGGGGTGGTTGGAGGGGGAGCCCGGCGAGTTGTTTGTCGGTGATCTTGACGCCGCTGGGGTCCCAGGTGGGATCGTATGCGCACTGAACACTGAGGCCTTTGGTGGTCGTTGTTGCGCCGATCAGTTCGATGATGGTGCGCAGGCTGGTGAGCGGCTGGCCTCGCCAGTATTCACGGTACGGTGCTCACCGTCGCCGGCCACGACAACCACAATCCGACGAAACCACCACTCCGACCGATCATCACCACACCAAACCTCACCGAAGTGATCAGTAGGTCGAACGAATGTCCGTTCGCCATGAATCGCCGGCGTGCGATCAGCTACACCACGGTCAACACCTCCGACACCGGCAGGGAATGATACGAGACCACCGAGAACCCAGGTCGCGACCTCGACGCACTCGACCCGCCGCCAACCGACGCGACGCCATGGGTCTCCAGGCGTGGGACACCTTCACCCTCGTCACCTCCCCGACGGCACCGTCGAAGCCCTCGAGCAGCTCGACCAGGACGACTGGCACGACTGGCATACTCATGTGGCGTCGCGAGGTCGGCTGACCTTCTCGCCCCTCTCGTTGGATACGCTCCGCCGTGCCCGAGGAAGCCGCACCACCAACCGACGACGGTGACATTCGACTCTTGAGCTCCGACGGTGACGTGCTGAGCGAACCCTTCTTGGCGCAGCTGGGCTGGGGGTATGTACTTGGATACGAACTGCTCGACTCTGAACAACCAAAGGTTTATTTTCTGATGTGGTTACCGGCCCTGAAATGGGAGGTCACAAGATGGTTCGGCGAAAGAATGCATGGCTTGGCATCGCCTTAGCGTGCCTGTGGACCATGGGTACGGTGAGTGCCTCCTCAGGGGCCGAGCCTGCCGGTGGGTCGAGTTCCATTGGGGTGGCTACACCAAAGACGGCTCCTGTCTCGGTGTATCCAGTTGGTCGGCCGCTGGCGGCCCTAGACCTAGACAACCGGAGGTCGTTGGGCTAGGAAGTCGCCAGGCTTCGGAGATGGTCACGTTCCGGGTGGGCGTTCCGCTGACCCAGGCGGAGGCAAATGGCTATGACGCTTGGGTGAGCGGATGTGAGTCGTTCGGCGACCGATTCGACGGACTACTGAAGCAGGACGGCGAATTGCTGGGATGGCGATGCACTGGCGGCCCACTCGATCCGGGCATCGAATACTCGGGCCTCAAGCCGTCTCCGCTGGTGACGGCCACCGTCCCCTATGGATTTAAAACCACGTTCAAAATGTCCAGCGTGAACGCCGCGGCACGGGACGCCGAGATCTCGCGTCTCATCGACTCGTATCACGCCTGGAAGATCGATCCCAAAAGCAAAGAGGGCTCCGACTTTGCGCAAGCAGCCAGCTATGGAGCCGAGGGCTTCTTATGGAGTCCTTCCTCGGATGAAATCACTATTACTTCCAAGGCGGTGCTCAATACTGACGAGTTGAAGTCGCTCAAGATGGCGCTACGAACACCGCTCCAAGTGTCTTCCAAGGCCGGCGATCACACCATCGCTCCCGCTCAGGTACCCCCCACGGGCGATCGGAACTTCAACTCAGGAGTGGCCCAGGCTGGCAAGTACGTCTATTTGCCCGGTGCAGCCTGCTCCAGCGGCCCGATCATCAGTTGGGGCCCAGCCGGCGAAATACTGTCAAGCACGGCTGGACACTGCGTAACCTCAGGCCATTCCTTGTCGACGATGACCTACCCGGGGTCGAGCCCCGTTGCCACACCCCATTGGGCAACGCTGCTGTGTAACCAGTGCCCGCGTGGACTTCCGAACTATTGGTACGGGGTTGATGTAGTCCTGTACTACCAGCCGTACTACGTGGCCTCCACCATGTTTCCGTGGATGACTCACGGTGTCTATGCAAACGGGATACAAGAGCAAGGAACGGCTTATTTGGACGTCACCAACATGACCGGTGACGTAGTAGATGGATTGCCGACCTGCATGGAGGGCGCAGCTAGCCTCAAACTCAATAGCTCTATCCAGTACCGTGACCAAGGCACGATGTGCGGAACGCATGTCTACCTTGATCAAGATCTCTTCGGACGGATTGATCTGTGGGCCAACAATGTCATCTGCATGGGTGACAGTGGTGGGT
>JANYHQ010000331.1 GCA_025358985.1 Acidimicrobiales bacterium | reverse complement strand
CATGCGTTCACCGTGGACGAGGAAGTGAACACAATGGCGTGGGCCCTGGTGGCGGCTGCTACATCAGCGGCCGACGGCTTCACGGGAACCGATCGGTACGCCACTACCGCGGTGACCTCCCAGCCCATTGCCGTGAGCCCGTCGGCCAATACGGTGCGGGCATCAGCCGCCTGGGGCAGCAGAATCCGCCCTGGCGACATGGAGGCAAACGATTCCAAGAGCCCTTCGGCTATGGATCGGTCCGGTATCAACGCCACAGTGTGGCCGAGGCCAGTGAGGGCCGCAGCCGTCCCCGGACCCACCGCAGCCACGGAAATGGCACTCCCCAGTGGGCCATCCAGGGCTCCATCTATGGCGACTGCGCCGTTCGGCGACGTGACGGCAATCCAGTCGTAGCGCTGCGCAGCGTCGTTCAACGCGGCTCGCAGAGAGGCACCGCCATCGTGAGGTCCGACCATGGCAATGAGCGGTACCACCACTGGCTGCCAACCCATGGCCGTGATCCGCTCCACCAGCGAGCCCGCTTGATCCGAGGCACGGGTGACCACCACACGCTTCATCGCAACAAGTCGGCCCCGCCGGCGGCCAACAACGACTCGGCCAGATCGGCGCCGAGGCGCACCACATCGTTGCCCACCAACGACTGTCGCAACACCGTGACCCCATCCAATGAGGCAATGAGCCCGCTCAGTGTCCACTGACCACCTTGCGCACCGGAGCCAGCGACGGCCAGGGCGCCCACCGGCAGGTCGCATCCGGATCCCAAGCGAGCCAGGAACGCCCGCTCCGCCACCACGCCGGGTCGCACATCCGCTTTGTCCACTAGTGTAAGCACGCTTAGTGTATCGGTGTCATCGAAGCGGCACTCCACGGCAATGGTCGCCTGTGCCACTTGAGGCACCAACACCGTTGGGTCCAATCGGTCCACCACTAGATGCCCGAGCCCGAGTCGATCCAGCCCGGCGCATCCCGCCACCACGGCATCCACATCAGGTTCCAGAGCTTTGGCCACGCGGGTATGCATGTTGCCCCGCAATTGCACAAACCGCAGATCCGGTCGAAGGCCGGCCAACTGCGCCCGGCGTCGTACCGAGCCAGTGGCCACTGTGGCCCCATGCGGGAGTGCCGCCAGCGTGCATCCCACCAGCCCATCGCGTACATCGTCACGGCGGGTGAACGCAGCAATCACCAAACCATCGGCATCGGTACTGGGCAGGTCTTTGGCCGAGTGCACCGCCACGTCAGCGTCGCCACGCAATACGGCCGCCTGAACCTCTTTGACAAACACGCCTTGACCACCCAACAGATGCAACGGTGTACCCGCTCGCTGCGTACGGTCGCCCAGTGTTTCCACTCGCACCAATTCCACCATCAACTCAGGGTGGTATGCGCGCAGACTGGTTGCAACATCTTCAGCCTGCCACAGCGCCAACGGACTCGACCGTGTGGCGATACGTAGCGTCAGGGCCTTCACAGGTCGAACAGTGAACGGAGGGCATCAGCCATCCGTTGGCCCTTCGGCGTGCCCGCGGCATCCTTCAGACGCACCGTTGGCTCATGTGCCACTTTGGCCACCAACTGGCGGGTGAGCGCCTCCACCACCTCGCGCTGTTCGGGGGAGAAACCCGCCAGTCGGGTGTTGTAGCGCTCCAGTTCCGACAGCCGCAGCGCTTCGAGGTGGGTGCGCAGTGACGACACCACCGGTGACACCTGGCGAGCGGCAGCATTGGCCGAGTAGCGGTCGACCTCATCAGCGATGATGCAGGTGACCTTCTCGATTTCTTGGCGACGCGATTCCAGTCCAGCTTCGGCAAAGGCCCGAATGGAGTCGAGATCGAGCAGCGTGACACCGGGGACAAACGCCGCCGCCGGATCCACGTCACGCGGCAGGGCGGTGTCCACGATGACGAGCGGGCGGCCGTTGCGAGCAGTCATCACCTCGGCAATGTCGTCCACACCGAGTACCACGCCGATGGCCGACGTGGCGGTGAGGAGTACATCAACAAGTTCCAACGCAGCCGGCAGCTCATGCAACGCCACCGTGATGCCACCAATACGATTGGCCAACTGCGACGCCCGGGTGCGAGTGCGATTGGCCACCAGTACCTGTCCCACCCCGGCGCGCTGGAGCGACTCGGCCATGCTGACCCCGATCTCACCGGCGCCGAGCACCAGCACCGGACGGCCCACCAACGATCCCAGCGTGGCGGCCGCCAACTCCACTGCAGCGTGCGATACGGACGTGGTGCCCTTGGCAATTCCCGTTTCGGTGCGCGCCCGCTTGCCTACCTCGAGAGCGTGGCGGAACACCCCATCGAGGCGAGGACCGCTGGTGCCCTCGGTACGAGCCCGCTCCCAGGCATTGCGTACCTGGCCCAAAATCTCGGACTCGCCCACCACCGCCGAGCGCAAACCAGCAGCCACCCCGAACAGGTGAGCGGCGGCGCCCTCGTCGTAGGCGGTGATGAGATGATCCACGAAGCGGGGAACGCCCAGGCCCGACAACGTGGAGAAGAACCGGTTGATATCGGCCAGAGCACCGTGGAACGTCTCGGCTACGGCGTACACCTCGGTGCGATTACAGGTGGACAGCAACACCACTTCGGCGAGATGGTCACGATCATGAAGGTCGTGCAGTGCCTTGGGCAGCGAGTCGCCCGGCACCGTCATGCGCTCCAACACATCCAGCGGCACAGTGCGGTGATTGAGGCCGGCAACGACAATGGTGGACATCGCTCAGCTCACCCCGCAACGGCCGGGTCGGTGTCCGAATAACTCACAACCACGAACGGTACTCCCGCTGGCCGCCATGGCCAACCTGGACCCGAGGTGAACTGAGCCACTTCTCAGGCCCCCGTGGCCAGGGCGAGCACGGCCTGGTCGTCACGGTTCTCGTCGTCACGGTTCTCGTCGTCACGGTTCTCGTCGTCACGGTTCTCGTCGTCACGGTTCTCGTCGTCACGGTTCTCGTCGTCACGGTTCTCGTC
>JANYHQ010000257.1 GCA_025358985.1 Acidimicrobiales bacterium | reverse complement strand
CCAGCTTGGCCCTACTACGCACCAGAGCCCGTTGCGCCGATCGCAGTGTGGACTCGCCGTCTACTCCCACCACCACCGTGAGCAGAATGGCGGGCCGGTCGCCCTCGGGCAACAGGCTGGCGGCATGTTCGCTGAGCACTTCAGGGTATTGCGGGATACGTCCGTCGGGGGCATAGATGGTTTCGCCCCGATGCATGGCTTCGGTCTCCAGCACGGATCCGCGCTCCACGAACCAGCCCACATCGGCAATGGCGTAGAACAGCACGATGTCGTCACCCTGCTGTTCAATGGCAAATGCCTGGTCCAGATCGGTGGAACTGGCCGGGTCCAGTGTCACCATCGCCAGATGGCGGGCGTCCACCCTGTCCGACCCGGGCAACGGTAGGGGGCGCTGCGCCGACTGCTGTGCCGCCTGTTCTACTTCGGGAGCAAACGCTGCCACCAGTGAGTACTCGGCACGTATGGCATCGAGGCCATCAGCCAGAATCTGGTGCGCATCGCCGTCACAGCGCATGATCGGTGCCACCACCCGGGCCACCGAGTACGGCAATACTGCGCGACACCAGCGTCAACGGGCCCGTGGATGGCAGTGCGGTGAGCAATGGGTCCGTACTCAATTCCAAGAACCATTCTCCTTCAGGGAGAACGAACTCCAATGCCTCGATATCATCATTCATGCAGATGAGCAACGGATGATCGCCGGTGAGCAACAGTTGTAGGCCACTGCCATGCGGGTTGTTCCACTCTTCGATGGTCATGGCCGCACCGGCGGGGGAGAACCAGGCAGCATCGGTTTCATCAGCCAACCAGGTATTGCGACGCAATCCACTGTGAGTGCGGCGCAGGGCAATGAGGCGCCGGGTGAAGTCCAACAGTGCAGTGTCGGCTTCGGCCCAGTTGATCCAACTGATCTCACTGTCTTGACAGTACGCATTGTTGTTGCCCTGTTGGCTGTGGGCCACTTCGTCACCAGCCAGCAACATCGGCGTACCCTGCGACAGCAACAACGTGGCCAATAGGTTGCGCCGTTGGCGATCGCGCAATGCGTTGATGTCCGGGTCATCGGTGGGGCCCTCCACCCCACAGTTCCAGCTGCGGTTGTCGCCGGTACCGTCGCGATTTTCCTCACCGTTAGCTTCGTTGTGCTTGTCGTTGTACGTGACTAGATCATTGATGGTCATACCGTCATGGGCGGCCACGAAATTGACACTGGCCCACGGCTGACGATGCGAGCCGCCGAACACATCACGGGAACCGGCGATACGTTCCGCTACTTCGCCCAACGAGCGTGTGGCGTTGCGCCAATGATCGCGAATGGTGTCTCGGAAGCGGTCATTCCACTCCGCCCACGGCGCAGGGAATGCACCCAACTGGTAGCCGCCCAAACCCACGTCCCACGGCTCCGCAATCAGCTTCACCTGCGAGAGCACCGGGTCCTGGCTCACGGCCATGAGGAACGCGCTGCGCTGGTTGTACCCGTCCGGGTCGCGACACAGTGCCGGGGCCAGGTCAAAACGGAAGCCGTCGACATGCATCTCCTGTACCCAGTAGCGCAATGAATCCAGCACCAAGCGCAGCGCCGGTGGAAATTGCAGATCCATGGTGTTGCCACATCCGGTGACGTCTTCTTCGCGATACCAACGAGTGCTGTCGAAGCCACGCATACTGAGAGCGGGGCCGGTGGGTCCGGCTTCGGCAGTGTGGTTGTACACCACGTCGAGCAGCACCTCCAGGCCTGCGCCATGCAACAACTTCACCATGCCTTTGAACTCGCTCACCTGGTTGCCACCTCCACCCGACGCGCTATAGCGATGGTCGGGAGCAAAGAACCCCAGCGTGTTATAGCCCCACTGGTTGGTGAGTCCGAGGGCCGCGAGACGTTCTTCGTCTGTGTGCTGATGAACGGGGAGCAACTCCACGGCGGTGACCCCGAGGTCCACCAAATAGCTGATGAACGAGGGGTGCGCCAAACCTGCAAAGGTGCCGCGTAGTGCTTCAGGGACATCGGGATGCAGTTGGGTGGCGTTCTTGACGTGTACCTCGTAGATGACCGACTCGGTCCATGGCGTGAGGGCGGGGGCATCGCCGGACCAGTCGAATGTGTTGTCCACTACCACCGAGCGCGGAACGAACGGAGCAGAATCTCGCGGATCATCAATGGCCATGGCGCCCTCGGCCCCTGCCCAATCGACGTTGCCGTCGATGGCCCGGGCGTAGGTGTCCACTAGGAGTTTTTCGATGTTGTGACCGGTGCCTTCCACCCGGAACCCGTACCGAGTGCCCACGGCCAGGTCGGGTACGAACTCCCAATAGATGTTGCCATTGCGATTGGTGAGTGGCGTCCGATGCTCATTTGCATCTGCATCGAAGTGGCATAGCCATGCACTGGTCACGGTGTCTGACACCATCACCGACACGGTGCATCCACCCTTGTGGACACGAACGCCGAGGGGCGGGGCGATCCCCATTGCGGAACTGGGATCACGGGGAATCGACGACGAAGGCACGTAGCGGTTTAGCACGCGCTGCCATAGTCCGGTGGCCCGGCAGCAGGCGATGGGCGCGCGTCTGTGGCGCACCCGTATGGTTCGGCCTATGACTGAGCCCAGCGATGCCGCCTTACCATTCACGGGACGCATTGCGTTGGTCACCGGCGGCGGGCGGGGGATAGGACGGGGCATCTCGTTGGCCCTGGCCCGTAACGGGGCATCGGTGGCCATCAACTACGCCAAGGATCGCCAGTCCGCCGAGGATACTGTGGCTCAGATTGTGGCTGCAGGGGGCGTGGCCCAAGTCTTTGGCGCCGACGTGAGCGACCCTGACGCCAACGCCGCCATGGTGGCGGCCGTGGGCAGTGCGCTGGGCCCCGTGGACCTGTTGGTGAACAATGCCGGGGTGGCATCGCGAGGCCGGTCGGTGGCCGACACCGACCCCTCGGAAGTGGAGCGGGTAATACGTACGCATGCCATTGGCCCGCATCATCTGTGTCGACTGGTGTTGCCGGGGATGCGCCAACGGGTGAGCGAAGTGGGTCGTGGCGACATCGTGATGGTTTCCTCGGTGGCCACCGACACCTATGGCGCCAACGGTGCGCCGTACAACATGGCCAAAGCGGCCGAAGAGGCCTTGGCATTCACTCTGGCCAAGGAGGAGGTGGACCGCGGTATCCATGTGAACGTGGTGGCGCCCGGGTTGGTGGTGAGCGACATGGGTAGCCGTTTGGCCAAGGCCATCGCCGGAGTGGATGACATCCACGAGCTCGATGCCTCGTTCCCATTCGGGCGGGTCTGTGAGCCAGAAGACGTGGCCCGGGTGGTGGTGTTCCTGTGTTCGGACGCCGCTGGTTATGTCACGGGTGAGCGCATCCGGGTTCACGGCGGCGGCCAAAACGTGAGGCGCTAGCGGATCGGAGTTTGGGTTGCCGCCTTGGCCAACCGGGAGGCGGCCTCGTTGAGTTGCTCGGCGTTCAGGGTGGTGAAGCACAGCCGTAAGGTGGAATTGTCCAGGGCATCGTGGCGGAATGCGGAGCCGGGGACGAAGGCCACTCCTTGCTCCACGGCTGCGTTCAGGAGTGCTTCGGTGCGAATCGAAGGATCAGTCATATGTCCCCATACGAACATGCCCCCATCGGGTGCGTTGAACTCCACCGCATCACCCAAGTGCACCGTCAAAGAGCGTTGGAGGCACTCAGCTCGGGAGCCGTAGAACGCCACGATGGCAGCTACATGCGTCTTCATCCACGGCTCATCCGACAACAGCGACAGCACCAGATGCTGATTGAGGGTGGCGGTATGCAGGTCAGCGGCCTGCTTGGCAATGACGATGGGTCGGGCCAACCAGTGCGGGGCGGTGAGCCAACCCACTCGCAATCCGGGTGACAGAATTTTCGACGCCGTTCCCAACGTCACCACGCGATCACTCCAGGTGCGGATGGGCGGATGGCGAACACCGCGGAACCGCAATGCCCCATACGGATCGTCTTCCACAACTACAAAGTTGTACTGTTCGGCCAGGGCGGCGAGGTGCTGTCGTCGCTCCAGCGACAGGGTGGCTCCCGTGGGGTTGGCGAACTCCGTAACCACATAGAGCATCTTGGGACGCAGGCCTTCCGCCAAGCGGTCGGCAAGAAGATCTGTGCGCATGCCATCGTGGTCACCCTCCACTCCTTCGATACGTGGCCGCTGCCAGTGCAATGCGCTGAGTGCGCCCAGGTAGGTGGGGGTCTCCGTGACCACCACGTCGCCAGGGTCCAGCAGCACGCGGGCCAAGAGGTCCAATGCCTGTTGTGAGCCGGTGGTGATCACCGTGCCCTCCGGCGTGGCACTGCCGCCGAGACGAGCGGCCACGATGTGGCGCAGCGCGGCGACCCCCTCGGTAGGCCCGTATTGGAGCGCCGCCGGTCCGAGGCGATCGAGAACTTCGGCCGATGCGGCCCGGATGGCGCTTACCGGCAACATTTCCGAGGCCGGCAGGCCGCCGGCCATGGAGAGAACGTGGGGCTGTTCGGTGAGGCGCAGCAGATCCCGTACGGCCGATGATCGAGCGCTACGGGCCCGTTCGGAGAGTATGTCGAAGGTCACAGCCAGCATTTCGACAGGTCTCCGGGGGCGCCGCAAGTGCCTGATCAACCCGGGAGTGTCACCACCATGATGAGCGCAGACCCGCTGATCTGCTCAGATGGACAGGTGCGCCGCCGTCTCGACATCGCCGAGTTCCTGCAGGCCCGCCGCGCCCATCTTCAACCCGCCGACGTAGGGCTGTCGCCGGGAGTGCGCCGAAGGACCAAGGGTCTTCGCCGCGAGGAGGTGGCGCTACTGGCTGGAGTCTCGGTGAGTTGGTATACATGGCTGGAGCAGGGACGCCAGGTGAACGTGTCGGTGGATGTGCTCGACTCATTGGCCCGCGCCCTACGTCTCGACGCCGTGGAGCACGCCCATCTCCTGGGGTTGGCCGGTCATTACAACCGTTGGCCGTTGGGTGGTGCGCCTGACCACGACGGCAATGAGGTACCCGCAGCGGTTCTCCGTGTGCTCGATGCGTTGGACCCGTGCCCTGCGTATCTACTTGGACCGCGCTGGGATTTGTTGGCGCGCAATGAGGCCCACCGACGGTTGTATCCCAGCCTGGATGATCTGCGCGCGGAGGATCGCAATCTCGTGCACATAGTGTTCACCCGGCCCGAGGTGCGCGCCGTGATCGATGGCTGGGAGGATGAAGCGAGACGCATCCTGTCCCAGTTCCGCGCCGACACCGTTCCTCACCGCGACGACCCCGAAGTGGTGGCATTGGTGGCTCGGTTGCACCAGGAAAGCGATGAGTTCGCCGAATGGTGGCCCCGCCATGATGTGGCCGGGTTCGATCCGCACCGTCGATCGTTCGTACATCCACAAGCGGGGCCACTGTTGTTCGAACTGTCCCAGTTGGTTCCCGCGGCGAGCCCTGACTTGCGGATTGTGGCCCTGGTGGGCCTACCGGGCGATGACAGCGTGCAACGCCTCACCACCCTCACCCATCCGACGGGCTCGGTGTCTTACGATCCAGGGCGTGAATGAGTCGAGCGTGAATGAGTCAAGTGTGAATGAGCCGAGTGAGCAGAGTACGAAGCCGACGCTGGTGGTGTTGGCGGCCGGTATGGGAAGCCGATACGGCGGGTTGAAGCAAGCCGACGGTATGGGCCCCGGCGGCGAGGCCATCCTGGAGTATTCGGTACGTGACGCATTGGCTGCAGGCTTTGGTGACGTGGTGATGATCATCCGCTCCGACATCGAGGATGCGTTCCGCTCGGTCATCGGCCACCGCCTTGAGGTGCACGCTCCCATCCGTTACGCCCATCAGGAGCTCACCACCGGCCTGGGGGGACGCCCGCTGCCGGCTGGTCGCACCAAACCCTGGGGTACCGCGCATGCGTTGCTGGCGGCGGCTCCGTTCATCAACCGGCCCTTTGCGGTGGTCAACGCCGATGACTTCTATGGCGCCACCGCCTATGCCCTGTTGGCGGAGTTTCTCACCACGCAGGTGGGTCCAGGGCGCCACGCATTGGTTGGCTATCCCATTCTGGCCACGTTGTCACCCAACGGTACGGTCACCCGCGGCGTGTGCGCGGTGGGGCCCACCGGCAACCTGGTGGGCATCAACGAGCGCATGAATGTGGAGCAGCGCGGGAGTGAGGTGGTCTACACCGACGACATGGGAGCGGTAGTTGCGCTGGGCGATGACACCGTGGCTTCTATGAACTTCTGGGGAT